>JBKBWE010000183.1:0-5946 GCA_046289145.1 Sediminibacterium sp. | reverse complement strand
GCTATTGTTGATAAACAATTTTCAAAAGCTGTTCCAATTGGTGGAGACATTAATGAAGAGCCGCAAAAAGGCGCCATCACTGTTTCTCAAGACGGAGAATGGATGTTGTTTGCTGGCAGATTTGCCGAAAGGGGTTACGATAATTTTGATTTATATATTGCTTATTCAACCCCTCAAGGATGGAGTGACCCAGAAAATCTTGGCCCAGCAATCAATACAGAATTTTGGGAGAGTGCTCCTACATTAAGCCCAGATAAAAGAACCCTATATTTTAGCAGCAGTAGACCTGGAGGTTTCGGAGGAAGAGACTTGTATTTTAGTGAACGATTACCCAATGGAAAATGGACACCTGCTAAAAATATGGGGGCACGAATTAATACCCCTGGAGACGATCAAGCTCCATTTATTCATGCAGACAATCAAACCTTATATTTTACCTCTGATGGACATCCAGGTTATGGTGGTTCAGATTTATTTATTCTTAGAAAAAATATAAATGGAGAATGGGGCATACCTGAAAATTTAGGCTACCCAATTAATACTATTGAAAACGAAGGAAGCTTAGCTGTTTCTGCAGATGGGCTTACTGCCTATTATGCCAGTGACAGGGCTGAAGGGAAAGGAGAATTAGACTTGTATCGATTTGCATTACGCAGCAATATCAGGCCTATTAGAACTTTGTATCTTAAAGGAGTTGTTACCGATAAAAGCAATGGCAAGAAATTACCATCGTCGGTGGAACTTATCAATAACCAAGACCAATCTGTACTAATGAAAATTCAAACAGACGAAACAGGCATGTATTTTATCACTTTGCCTGTTGGTCGGGACTATACCTTTTCAGTAAACAGAAAGGGCTATTTGCCATTTACTGAATTATACTCTTTAGCCAATAAGGAAGCAGACAGTGTATACATTAAAAACATTGCTTTACAGCCTATCGAAATCAATGCTTCTTTTACTTTTAAGAATATTGAATTCAGTTCAAATTCATCGGAGTTACCAGGATCTGCTTCCATTGAATTAAATAAACTGGTTGCATTGCTAAAAGAAAATAACACCATACAAGTTCAAATAAGTGGTCATACCGATAATACAGGTAAAGAAGAAGAGAATAAAAAGCTATCTGCCAATAGAGCTTTGGCCATTCTAAATTATTTAATTGAACAAGGGATTGAAAAAAACAGATTAAGCTATCAAGGATTTGGCAGTAGCAAACCTATTGCTTCCAATGATAGCCCAGAGGGCAGGGCTAAAAACAGAAGAACCTCCGTGGAAATAACTGGGCTTTAAGTATTTATACGGCTACAATCGCGCCAGCAAAAAACGAGCTTTATCTAAAGCATTTTATGCAGCCTGACTGCTGGTACAATATTGCACTTACATTCATTCCATCAATTGGTCCTATTTCTAGAAGGGCGTTGTTGGATGAGTTTGTATTGTCAAAAAATATTTTTAGTGCTACCAAGAAAGACTTGCTTCAAGTTAAAGGTATTGGTGAAAAAATAGTCAATGAAATTCTTACATGGAATAATCCTCAATTAGTAGATACCGAATATGCATTTATTCAAAAGCACCGAATAATGCCTTTATTTATTACTGATGCCCACTACCCACAAAAATTATTGGAATGCCCAGATGCGCCCACCTTATTGTATTATAAAGGAACTGCCAATTTAAATGCCACTAAAATTCTAAGCATAGTTGGCACAAGAATGCCTACGCAATATGGCTATTATGTAATTGAGGAATGTTTAAAAAAATTACCCAAAGACGTATTGATTGTTAGCGGACTTGCATTAGGCATTGATACTATTGCACATCAAACTGCATTGGCAAATGGTTTAAATACTGTTGGCGTATTGGCACATGGACTAGATGAAATATATCCACCACCGAATAAACCGTTGGCTAAACAAATGTTGCAACAAGGTGGGCTCCTAACCGAATTCAATTGTAAAACAATTGCAGAGAAATATAATTTTCCTAAACGCAACAGAGTGGTAGCTGGTTTAGCAGATGCAACCGTAGTTATTGAAACAGCTTTAAAAGGAGGCAGTATGATTACTGCAGATTTTGCTTCGCAATACCATCGCGAAGTAATTGCTGTACCGGGTAAAATAACCGATCAAAGAAGCAGGGGTTGTTTAAAATTAATTCAAGAAAACAAAGCAACTATTTATACCAATACCGAAGACCTCCTAGAACAATTAAATTGGGTAACTACCATTCCTGAATTATCTCCTGCCCAAAAAGGATTAATTAGCTTAATGAAACAACAAGAAATTTTTTCAATGGATGAATTGTTGCAATTAACAGGGCTTGGTATAGGGAGTTTATCTGGTTTGCTTCTACAATTAGAATTACAACAAGTAATTCAAGTACTACCAGGTGAATCATTTACGCTAATGCCCGCTTATTATTCCACTTAATCAATAAAGCACAAGCAATTAGGGCTAAAATAGCAGGTGTTAAAAAAGCATATACAAATTGAGTGGCTTGATTATGATAAATCCATCCCGAAAAAAGTGCACCTGTTCCAATACCCACTTCCAAAGCAATATACATAGAAGCGATGGCTTTGCCCCGGTTTATTGGGTCGCATAAATCTACTGTCCATGCAGTAATAACAGGGCTATTGATACCCCAACTTAAACCATATAAAACTGCACCAACCAACATCATAGTAACTGAATGAGACAATGATAAAATAATCATTGCTACTACTAAAACGGCTGTAGAACCAATTAAAACAGGCACTCTACCGTAGGTATCAGAAATTTTACCCGCTACAAATCGAATGAATAGAGATGCCACGGTAAAGAATGCAAAAAATATTCCTTTGTTGTGCAAGCCTAAGTGCTCACTAAAATCGGGCGCTACGGTTAAAATTGTTCCAATAGAAAAACAAAGCAAAACAGTTATTATAGCTGGTCTAATGGCAGAAGCATCAAATATTTCTGTTCGATTGATTTTTAAATGCATTGCTTTAAAACGCTTGGCATTAGGCAGGGTTTCTTTTACATTGTATAAAATGATGACAGAGCCTAATGCTAAAAATGCCGATACATAGAACATGATATCGTAGCTAAAATAGTTCACCAAATAGCTTCCCAACATGGGTCCTGCTGATGCGCCAATAGTATATCCTATTGCCAATGCTCCCATAGCTTCTCCCCTTCTAGATTCATGTACCACGTCTGCTCCATAAGCGGCTGTTGCCGTTGGTTTAAACCCTGTTGAAAATCCATGTACAAAACGCAACAATAAAAACCCCGCTACCGAAGTAAGCACCGGATACAATAAACTACAAACCACGCAAACCAATGAACCAAACACCATTACAGGAACCCTGCCAATGGTATCGGTTAATTTTCCGCTAAATGGCCTTGAAATACCCGCCATTATAGTGAATAAGGCTATAATTAATCCCTTGTATTCGGCTCCCCCAATTTTGGTTAAATAACCTGGCAACTCAGGAATCATCATGTTAAAGCTGGCTGAAAACAGAAAATTACTGACGCAGAGCAACCCAAATTGAAAAGTGAAAAAACGGTGATTGGGATTTATTAATTGGGGTTCCATGCTAACTGCTTGCTATAATTGCGCACGAAGTTAACAGAAATAATTTTGGATGGAATTTAGCCCTTCTACTATCTTTGCACATGGCAACAAATCTCAAAAGCACTACCAACGGTAGCAACTCCTCTAGATTATTTGGCGAAGGCCTTACATTTGACGATGTACTTTTAATGCCCGCATACAGTGATATTTTACCAAGAGACGTAAATATCAGTACGCATTTAACCAAAGATATCATCATTAATGTTCCCATCCTTTCTGCTGCAATGGACACTGTTACAGAAGCCAATTTAGCCATAGCGCTTGCAAGAGAAGGTGGCTTAGGTATTTTGCACAAAAACATGAGTATTGAAAGACAAGCTGAGCAAGTACGAAAAGTAAAGCGTAGCGAAAGTGGTATGATCATTGACCCCATCACTTTATTAATTGATGCAACCATTGGTGATGCATTAAAGTTGATGAGAGAAAATAAAATTGGGGGCATACCGGTAGTAGACAATGGAGGAAAGCTAGTAGGTATTTTAACCAATAGAGATTTAAGATTCGAAACCGATTACAAGAAAAAAGTAAAAGAAGTAATGACCAAGGAAAACTTGGTAACTGCTCCTGAAGGCACCGATATGAAAAAAGCGGAGAATATTCTTCGCCGTTATAAAATTGAAAAATTACCTGTTGTAAATAAGCAAGGCAAATTAATTGGCTTAATTACTTATCGAGATATTTTACAAATTAGAAATTTCCCTCACGCAGTAAAAGACAGCATTGGCAGATTACGTGTGGGTGCTGCATTAGGTATAACCAAAGACTTAATGGATCGCGCAGCAGCATTACAACATGTGGGAGTAGACATTGTAACATTAGACTCAGCACACGGACATAGCAAGGGGGTAATTGAAGCATTAAAAGCGCTTAGAAAAAACTTTAAGAAATTACCCATCATAGCGGGTAATGTGGGAACAGGAGCTGGTGCTAAAGCCTTAGCAGAAGCAGGGGCCGATTGCGTTAAAGTAGGGATTGGACCTGGTTCTATTTGTACAACAAGAATTGTAGCAGGTGCTGGTGTACCTCAGTTAACCGCCATCATGGAAGCTACAAAGGCATTGAAAGCCAAAGGCATTCCAGTAATTGCCGATGGAGGTATCCGTTATACAGGTGATATGGTAAAAGCTTTGGCAGCGGGTGCGAATATGGTGATGATGGGAAGTGTATTTGCAGGTGTAGAAGAAAGCCCTGGCGATACCATTATTTACGAAGGCAGAAAGTTCAAAGAATACAGAGGAATGGGTAGCTTAGGTGCTATGAGCCAAGGAAGTGGCGATCGTTATTTTCAAGATGTAGAAGCAGATATCAAAAAATATGTTCCAGAAGGTATTGAAGGACGTGTTGCTTACAAAGGAAATTTGAGTGAAATCATTTATCAATATGTAGGGGGATTAAGATCTGGTATGGGATACTGTGGTGCAAAAGACATTCCTACTTTACAAAAAGCCACATTTGTAAAAATCACCAACGCGGGTATGAAAGAAAGCCATGCGCATGATGTGGATATTACTAAGGAAGCGCCTAATTACAGTAGAAAATAATTCATCGCCATGGCACAGAACAAGTGGACTAATTTACATCCGCTTACCTTAAGCCTTTTATCTGGTTTATTATTAACCAGTGCCTGGCCAAATACTGCATTAACTATTGGTTTGTTATTTGCATGGGTGCCCTTGTTATTATTGGCCCATCAAAAAAGCACCTCCTTTCCACTGTTAAGATATGTGGCACTAAGTTTATTCATTTGGAATATAGGCACAACTTGGTGGCTTTGGAATTCAACAGGGTTTGGTGCTATTGCAGCCATTGTAATCAACACCACATTAATGTGTATTCCATGGTGGGGATTTATTAAAATGCGTACCTATTTTTCTGAATCAATCAGTCTTTTTGCATTGGTGGTATTTTGGTTAAGCTTCGAATATGTTCATTTAAACTGGAGCATCAGTTGGCCTTGGCTTACATTGGGAAATGGGTTAAGTGCTTTTACTCCATACATTCAATGGTATGAATATACTGGTGTTGGGGGTGGATCATTGCTGATATGGATCATGAACCTCCTTGTTTTTCGCAGCATGGTTTCATTAAAAGAAGCCAATAAAAAATCGGCCTATTTTTTTAGTTCTATGGCTGTATTGTTCATTGCTGTATTGGTTATCATCAGCCAACAATTATTGCCCATTAAAAGTGACCTATCTGAAAAAACAAATGTAGTGGTGGTTCAACCCAATATTGATCCCTATCAAAAATTTGAAACGCTTACCACCGAAGACCAAATAAATCGACTGGTACAATTAACTGTAAATGCAATTGACAGCAATA
>JBKBWE010000182.1:3034-5956 GCA_046289145.1 Sediminibacterium sp. | reverse complement strand
CTATTGCCATTACTTTCTATGTTTATATCTGATGGTTTATACCAATTACTTTACATGAATGGCCTAACAGAAATATCCGGATTTTATGGAGGTCAATGGAAAAACTATTTATTGATTATAGGTTTAACCAGTATTGGTTTCTTGGTAAAACAAGATAAAATAGCTTCTATCGCAGGAGCTTCAGTTGCTGCTCCCACTATTTATTTTATCTTATCTAACGGACTAGTTTGGTTAGGTGGAGGTGGTTGGCATAGGCCAAAAACAATGGAAGGATTAATGATGACTTATGCTGATGGCTTGCCTTTTTATCCGAACAGTATCTATTCAACAATATTTTTTAGCACGGTACTTTTTGGAACTTGGTATTTAATTAAGCGCAATGCATCTAAATTAAATTTAGCTTAAGCATTTTCTGCTTCATACACTTCATCAATTAGTAAATGTTTTCCATCAGCTGCTTGGGTGGCTAACTCATCGCATCGATTATTCATTGCGTTGTCGGCATGTCCTTTTACCCAAACAAATCTAACCTGGTATTGCTTAGATAGCTCGTGGTATTGCAACCAAAGGTCTTTGTTCTTTTTACCCCCTTTAAAATCTGTTTTTATCCAGTTCTGTAACCATCCTTTTTGTACACTATCTACAATGTATTTACTATCAGTATAAATGGTAACAGGAATTGCTGTTTTAGTTAATGATTGTAAAGCAACAATTACTGCCATCAATTCCATTCTATTGTTGGTAGTTAAACGATACCCTGCAGCAATTTCTTTTCTTTTTTGCCCCCAAATTAACACGATACCATATCCCCCTGGTCCTGGATTACCTCTAGCAGCTCCGTCTGTATAAATCATTAAATGATGAGACATGGCACGAAATAAATGCATTTTGTGCATTATACCTGAAACACACCAGTATTGAATTTTTCTAAATGTGGATTATGGTTTGCCGCTGCAATGCTTTCAGCAATCAATTGTCTTGTTTTTAGTGGGTCAATAATTTCATCTACCCACAACCTAGCAGCTGCATAATAAGGAGTTGTTTGTTGATAGTATCTGTCTTTAATAGTATCTAATAAAGTTTTTTCTTCTTCGGCTGTTACTTCTCTTCCTTTTGCTTTCATAGTTGCCACTTGAATTTGCGCTAGGGTTTTTGCTGCTTGGTCACCGCCCATCACTGCAATTTTTGCAGAAGGCCATTCAAAAATAAATCTTGGATCATAAGCTTTTCCACACATTGCATAGTTACCTGCGCCATAACTATTGCCAATTACAATAGTGATTTTTGGAACGATGGAATTAGCCACCGCATTTACCAGTTTTGCTCCATCCTTTATTATTCCACTATGTTCGCTTCTACTGCCAACCATGAATCCTGTTACATCTTGTAAGAAAACTAAGGGAATCTTTTTTTGATTGCAGTTCATGATAAATCGAGCGGCTTTATCTGCACTGTCGTTATATATTACCCCCCCAATTTGCATTTCCCCTTTTTTACTCTTAGATACTAATCGTTGATTGGCCACAATGCCAACAGCCCATCCTTCAATTCGCGCATATCCACACAAAATGGTTTTACCATAATCTTGTTTAAATTGATTGAACTCACTGTTATCTACCATTCGTTCAATTATTTCTAACATATCATATGGCTTCAAATTTCCTTCAGGTATAATACTGTAAATCTCTGCTGGATTTTTAACAGGTGCTACAGGACTAACACGATCAAATCCTGCTTTTTCTGGAGCCCCAATTTTACTAATTATTTTTTTTATATGGTCTAAACAATCATGTTCAGTTTTGAATTTATAATCTGCTATACCACTTATTTCTGTATGAGTTATTGCTCCCCCTAAGGTTTCATTGTCAATATCTTCACCTATTGCGGCTTTTACTAAATAAGATCCTGCTAAAAAGATACTACCATTGCCTTCTACCATTAAAGTTTCATCACTCATAATAGGCAAATAAGCACCCCCTGCAACACATGCGCCCATAACTGCTGCAATTTGAGTAATGCCCATTGCACTCATTCTTGCATTATTTCTAAATACCCTTCCAAAATGCTCTTTGTCAGGAAAAATTTCGTCTTGCATTGGTAGAAAAACTCCAGCACTATCTACTAAATAAATAATAGGGAGTCTGTTTTCCATTGCAATTTCTTGCATCCGTAAATTTTTCTTTCCAGTGATGGGAAACCAAGCACCAGCTTTTACTGTTTGGTCATTTGCTACAATTACACATTGTCTTCCACTTATATAACCAATACCAGCCACAGTTCCGCCGGCAGGGCAACCACCTTCATCTTCATACATTCCATATCCTGCAAATGCCCCTATTTCGGTGAATGGTTGAGAAGGGTCGCATAAATAGGCAATTCGCTCTCTTGCAGTTAATTTATTTCTTTCCTTTTGTTTTTCAATTGACTTTTTGCCTCCTCCTAATGCAATCTTTTCCATGCGCTGTCTCATTTCGCTCAGCATTAGTTTCATCCAATCTTCATTGCGGTTTTCATTCAAATTCATATACGAACAATTGTTAGTTTACAAATATAAGTGTACTTTAAGTATATTTAAGATATGACGTACGACTTTATCATAATTGGGGCAGGTTCTGCAGGTTCTGTGTTGGCATATCGGTTATCTGAAAATCCCGAAAACAAAGTATTGCTTATTGAAGCAGGGGGGCCAAATAAAAAAAGAGAAATACATATTCCGGGGGCTTATGGAGAACTTCATCGTTCTGAAGTTGATTGGCAATTTTGGGGAACCCCACAGCCGGCACTGAATAATCGAAAATTATATATTCCTAGAGGAAAAACCCTTGGGGGAAGTAGTTCTACGAATGCTATGGCTTATGTTAGAGGAAATAAAGCCGATTTTGATGAATGGGCTGAATTAGGTAACCCAGGTTGGTCTTATGA
>JBKBWE010000182.1:0-3024 GCA_046289145.1 Sediminibacterium sp. | reverse complement strand
AATCAGAATTTAATGAGAATATTGAATCTGCATTTCATGGTCAAGAAGGTCCAATGTATATCAGTTACGCAAAGCAACCCAGTGATTTTGCTGAAGCATTTGTAAATGCTTGTGAACAAATTGGGATACCTAAGAATGAAGATTACAATGGTGCTGTTCAAGAAGGAGCTCATTTACTGCAGTTCAATATAAAAAACAATAAGCGTTTTAGTACAGCAGATGCATTTTTAAAACCTGCTTTAAAAAGAAAGAATTTGGTCGTTAAAACCAATACAAGAGTAAAGCGCGTGATCATAGAGAATGGAAGAGCTGTAGGTGTTGAAGTTTCTTCTGCCTATACTCAATCTGAGAGAATAAATTGTAATAAAGAAGTCTTATTATCTGCTGGTGCTATTCAATCACCTCAGCTATTGATGCTTTCTGGAATTGGTGAACCAACTGAATTAAAAAGAGTTGGTATTGATGTATTGGTTGCTTTGCCAGGAGTCGGAAAAAATTTGCAAGATCATTTTTGGAGTGGTGTAACCATTGAAACCAATACACCTTCAGCCAATTCATTGCTAAAACCTTGGAATAAAACTAAAGCCATCTTGCAGCATTTATTGTTTAAGAAAGGGCCATTGGGAAATAGCCCTTTAGAAGCAAATGCTTTTATTCAATTGCAATCAAATCAAACTAGACCAGATATACAATTTCATTTTGCTCCTATTGGTATAGCACAGGATTATTCTACGGATATTTATGATTTAAAAACTTTTCCTGTTACGGATAGTATTTCAATCATGTCCATTTTATTGCACCCCGAAAGCAGAGGTACAGTTGGTTTAAAATCCGCTAATCCTACAGATAATGTGATTATAAATCATCAAGCACTCAGTACTGAAAACGACCAATTATTATTGTTAAAAGCTATTAGAAAATCAATCAATATTTTGCATGCTCCTGCTTTGGAAGCCTATGCAAACGGAACCAGTTCATTTCCTGCAGCAGATGCTTCTGATGAGCAAATTAAAGCACATATCCAAAAAACACTAGAAACGTTGTATCATCCAGTTGGAACATGCAAAATGGGGAATGATGCTTTGGCTGTAGTAGATCATACTTTAAAAGTTAAAAAAGTTAAAGGCTTAAGAGTGGTAGACGCTTCTGTTATGCCCACTATAGTATCAGGTAATACCAATGCGGCTACCATTATGATTGCTGAAAAAGCAGCAGATATGATACTTTCAGGCAATTAAAGTGTCATAGTTACACATTGTTTACTATTTTAGCGTCAATAAAATTTTTCCATTGGCTACTTCAAAAAAAACGATTGCTGCAAAGGATGAGCTTCCTATTGTAGAAAAAAAGGCAAAAGCTATTACTACAGATAAAAAAACGGTAGTTAAAAAAGCAGCACCTAAAAAGACTGCTGTGAAAAAAACTGCCGCGAAAAAAAATGCTGTAAAACAAGTAGACGAAAAGCTCGCAACTAAAAATGCACCAACAAAATTGCACTTTCAATTGCGCTATCATACAGAGTTTGGACAAAACCTTTTCTTAACTGGTAACCATGTTTTATTGGGCAATGGCGATATAGCCAATGCAATACCCATGCAATACCTAAATGAACAGGCATGGACAGTAAGTATTGACTGGGAAGATAACAATTCAAAGGAACCAGTTCAGTATAATTATGTTTTGCTAAACCCAGATGGTTCAACCGTGGTAGACTGGGGATCGGACCGCGTTATTGATATTAAAAAGTATAAATCAAGTCAAATACAGATTGTAGATACTTGGAACCATGCGGGTTATTTTGAAAATGCTTTTTATACAGAAGCTTTTCAAAAAGTATTATTGGCAAATACGCAAACAGAAAATAAAACAAAAGCAGAAAAATCTGCCACTCATTTATTCAAAGTTAAAAGTCCATTACTTTCCAAGAACCAGGTTATTTGCATTTCTGGATCTTTTAATAAAGCAAATAATTGGTCCGATGAAAGTTTGGTGCTGCTACAGAAAAAAGGGGAAGATCCTTTTTTTGAAATTAGCTTGAACCTTAGCAAAGACCAATTCCCCATAGCATATAAATATGGCGTATTCGATTTAGATCAAAATAAACTAGTACAATTTGAGTCTGGGGATAATAGGGTTTTACATCACCAAGTTGTTAAAAATCAGTTTACCATAGTAAATGATGGGTTCACTTATTTACCCAATCAAACATGGAAAGGGGCTGGCGTAGCCATTCCTGTATTTAGTTTGCGCACTCAATCTAGTTTTGGTGTAGGAGAGTTCACCGATTTAATTAAAATGGCAGATTGGGCTTCAATGGTTGGATTAAAAATGATTCAACTATTGCCAGTAAATGATACTACAGCAACCAATACCAATAAAGATTCTTATCCATATGCAGCTATTTCTGCATTTGCCTTACACCCATTGTATCTTAATTTAACTAAAATTGCTGGCAAAACACACACTAAACAATTGCAGCAGTTAGAAAAAGAAAGACTGCAATTAAATGCATTAGCTAATGTAGACTATGCTGCTGTTATTAATTTGAAATTAGGGTTCGCAAAAAAAGTGTTTCAAACAGTAGGAAAGGAGTTGCTTGAAGATAAAACTTTTCTTGCTTTTTTTGAACAGAACAAACATTGGTTGGTTTCATATGCTGCATTTTGTTATTTGCGAGATGAATATGGTACTGTTGATTTTGGTAAATGGCCTGCATATAAAAATTATAAAGAAAAGGATATTGCTGAATTAACTAATCCTCAATCTGCTGCATATCTTGACATTACTTTCTACTATTTTTTACAATACCATTTGCACCTTCAATTAAAGGAAGCAACTGCGTATGCTCATAAAAAAGGGGTCATCATAAAGGGTGATATAGCAATTGGTGTTTTTAGACATGGTGCTGATACATGGCAGCATCCAGATTTGTTTCATATGGACTTTCAAGCAGGTGCACCACCTGATGATTTTGCAGTGACAGGCCAAAATTGGGGCTTCCCTACTTATCATTGGCAAAGAATG
>JBKBWE010000181.1:0-5998 GCA_046289145.1 Sediminibacterium sp. | reverse complement strand
TCAAGCGGGGTGACGTGCAAATTTGGAGCTTTGTGCTTCTATTCAAGTGTAGTGCTGGTTGACAGTTTTGTGCTCCGAAACCCGCCCGAACGCAAAGCCCGAAAACGTTATGTGCAACCCTAAAGCACACGACATCTAATGAAATTAAACCTTTTCGATATACCGAAGTCTAAATGAAAAATAAACAATATGAGATTAAAAATTTTCACTCTACTTGCGTTGACTTTTTTAATAGTTAACAAATCTTTTTGTCAACTAACGACTTTTTATGTTCAACCATGGCAAACCGACAATGCCTATCCAGCCTCTAGTGACAGCAATTATGTTGCGATAAACACATCGGTCACATCTCTCAATAAACTCCTTTTCTACATCGGAGGAACAAACTCAAGTCCCAAAAGGACAACTTTGTTTTTGAAGTTAGCCGCCAATCTTGGCTATCATGTAATATCCATAACTTATCCCAATGCAATTTCCATTCAGACCGCATGCGGCTCGAGTTCTGACGTTAATTGTTATACTAATTTTAGACAAGAAGCTTGTTATGGAACACCTGTAAGTTCGGCAATTTCAATTGACACTTTAAATAGCCTCCATACAAGAGCAGTTAAACTTTTACAATATTTAAACACTACCTATCCAACACAAAATTGGGGACAATTTATTATAGGAAATTCTCTTGATTGGAGTAAAATAGTAACATCAGGTCATTCTCAAGGAGCAGGACACGCATTGTATTTTACAAGCCTCAATAACATAGACAGATGTATAATGTTTTCAGGTGCAAATGATTTTAGTAATTTCTATAATGCACCCCCAAACTGGATTTCAGGAACTTTTGCAACATCAAAAAATAGAATTTTTAGCTTTTTGCATTTACAAGATGATGGCGTTCCATATTCATCACAGATACAGGTTACTCAAGCACTTGGGCTATGGACAGGAGGTGATGATAGTACATTAGTTGACAATCTGAATATTCCTTACAATAATTCACATCTACTTTATACAAACGAAACACCTCAATCAATGCTAATAACTCCTTATCATAATTCGACAGTGATTGACATGTGGACTCCGTTGGATAGTCTGAACAATCCTAAGTTTATAGACGTTTGGACGTATTTACTAACGACCAACATAATATCATCTGTTTCTGAATCTATAAGTAACATAAATAAAATAAGTATTTACCCGAATCCATTTTCAACTAAAATTCAAATAAAAAATAAAACTGGTATCGAAGACTTTGTTTTAACCAATTCTTTAGGGCAAGTTATTTGGACGGGCAAAAACGTAGACCAACAAGACTTTTCAGACTTAGTTAGTGGGATTTATTTTCTAAAAGTATTTAATCAAGACGGACAACAAACAATAAAACTAATTAAGCAATAACAGGTGTTAAAAAGGGCAGCACATAACAGCACCTACCCAAAAGGCGGGGTTTCGTGTTCCAAAGACAGTTTAGTGGTTAATGAAACATTAGTTTTTCAAATGAAGTTTTGTGGTAAAAGTCCCGCCCTTCGGGTAGCCGCAAAACGTTAGTGGCAATTTTAACAACAACATCACGAAAAAAATGAAATATATATTTACGGTAATATTAGCACTTATTATACATATAAGCACTTGCTACGGGCAGACAAATAAAGAGAATGAAGCCAACAAAAAGATTGACCGCTACCTTTCAGCATTAGAGAGTGTTGGTTTTTCTGGATCGGTATTGGTAGAAATAAATGGTAAAAAAGTTATTGCAAAAGGATATGGTTTTTGTGATGCTGAAACACAAATCACAAATTCACCGAAAACTATTTTCGACATTGGTTCTATTACAAAACAATTTACTGCGGCAGCAATTCTAAAATTAGAAATGCAAGGCAAACTTTCAACTAATGACAAAATTTCAAAGTTCTTTGACAAAATTCCATCAGATAAACAGCAGATTACAATTCACGATTTACTTCGTCATCAATCTGGACTTATAAGTAATGTCGGTAGAGATTTTGAAAAAATTAGTGAAAAAGAATTTTTAGAAAATGTTTTTAATTCAGAATTACTATTCCCGGTCGGGACAAATTTTTCTTACTCGAACATTGGATATAGTTTATTGGCTATGATAATAGAAAAAACATCTAATAAATCTTATGAAACCTATCTCTATGAAAATTTGTGGAAGCCTTCGCAAATGAAAATGACAGGTTACACACGACCTTCATATGACAAAAATTATATTGCAGTTGGGTATGAAAATGATAATAAAGTTTGGGGAAAACCAACAGAAAAAGAATGGGACACAGTTTCACCTTACTGGCACTTAAAAGGCAATGGCGGTATTCTTTCAACTACCGAAGACCTTTATAAATGGCACAAGTGCTTATTGTCAGAAAAGATACTATCTAATGACGCTAAACAAAAATTATATCATCCTAAGTTAAGACCAGAAGAAACCGAAAATTCATACTATGCTTATGGTTGGGATGTTTCAAAGACAAATAGAAACACTACACAAGTTTGGCATAATGGAACAAATAGGATTTTTTATGCTGACTTTCTTCGCTTTATAGATGAAAAGGTTACATTCATTATGCTATCTAATAAATCGCATCCTAATTTCAATAACCTAAATTTTGAAATGGCAAGAATTGTTTTCAACCCTAATTTTATTCCTGAAATTCCTATTGCTGATAATGCAGAAAACCGTAATTTTTCCAATAACATCATTAAAACGATTAGTGAGTTTGGTATAGAAAAAGCAAAAGAAGAATATGCTAAAAAGAAAAGCACCGAACAACTTTTAGAATTTCTGATGAGAGAAGAAGGTTTTAAGCACATTGACAATGGAAAACCCGAAATTGCTGTTCAAATCTTTGAAATGAATGTGTTTGTTTATCCTAAATCAGCCAAGGCATTACAAGGATTAGGGGAAGGTTATATGGAAACAGGTAAGAATGAATTAGCATTAAAATATTTAAAAGAAAGTTTAGCCATAAACCCCGACAATCCATTCGTTAGCAGATTAATTAAACAGCTAGACAAGTGAGAAAAACTGCCACTAACACGGGTTTGGCAAAAGTGGCGGTTCATTGCTCCCCAGACACATTTGTGGTTAATCAAACATTGGTTCTCCGCATTAACATTGGTGGTGAAAATCGCCACCTTCGCAAAGCCCGAAAACGTTATGGGCAATTTTAAAAGACAGTACTCGCAAACAAATAACTTATAGACAATGACCGAGTTTTGGGAAGAGGCATTTAAGGACAAGCAAGAAATGTGGGGATTAGAGCCTGCAAAATCGACTGTTTTGACAAAGGACTTTTTTGTTGAGCAAAAAATAAAAAGTGTACTTATTCCAGGAATCGGCTATGGGCGGAATGCTAAAATCTTCATGGAGAATGGGATGACTGTAACAGGAATCGAAATTTCTCAAACTGCCATTGATTTAGCCCAAAAGCACTTTGGTAATGACTTGGCAATTTATCATGGGTCGGTAACTGAGATGCCTTTTGACGATAAATTATATGATGGAGTATTTTGTTACGGATTAATTTACTTGTTGGATAACAAAGAGCGGAAAAAGCTAATCCAAGACTGCTATAACCAATTGGCAGGAAACGGTTTTATGATATTTACTGCTATAACAAAAGATGCACAAACTTATGGACAAGGAAAACAAATAAGTAAAGACCGATTTGAAATGTTTGGAGGGGTTAAAATTTTCTTTTACGACAAAGAAACAATAGACGAAGAATTTGGGATTGCAGGACTTTTTGACGTGACAGAAGTAACCGAAAACTATCCTTTTTACTTAATTAAATGCAGAAAAAAGAAATAAAGAAAAACAGCCCATAACATTGTGTAGCATTAATGGCGGGTAAAGCACGTTCCGCAAGGTTCGTTTCCCGCTTCAGCCATCTAACGGCTTGAAAGGAGAAACACCCGCATTCCGCCACTAATGCTACACTCCCCGTTTGACGAAAAAAAACAGAAAAATAAGGCATTCATCATTTTTCACTAAACATTTTTGATTATGCGTACCAAATTATACATTTTAATCTTTCAAAACGGCTTGCTCTTCCTGGCTTTGAGCATTTTTTTGCTTTTATCCTGCGGTGATAAAAGCCAGCCAGCCAACCAGCCAAAACAACAGCACAGCCTGACGTAAGAATCAGCGACAGTTCAGCCATTCTTACCAGTTTTAACTTTGAGCATTTCGGCAGCTACGACCTTTCCACTTGGAAGTTGATGCCAAAGGTTCACCAAGGCGATGTTGTGCTTGACGTTATGACTTACACAAAGGACGGCAGTAAAATGGATGTTAAAGAATCAGCCATGGGAGAAGGCATGTATTTTTTGACCTATGAGTTTACAGGTCCCGATGGTAAGGTCATGAAGACTCGTGATTTGTCATTTACAACTGAATCGGATACTGAATCGGAAAATTTGCCTGTAACCATAACAGAAACCGTCAGGGACTACACTGTAAATCCTCCAAAACAGTTTAAAAGGATACAGAAAACAGGTAAGCTTCATCGTGAACTGAAACCTATGCCAACGGCTGCAACAGGAGCCTGGGTGGAAAGCATTGCTGAACCATATCCTTACCCTGAGGATAATAATTAATCCGGGTGCAGATGCCACCATCCCTCCGCTGCGCTCCTATTAATCTAATCCAAATGTAGCAAATAATCATCCTATTCGGGGCGGTTTTTTATACCCAACTGAAAGATTGATAATTAAGAAGCATAAATAAATCAGCAAACAACGCAGATGCCACCGTTAGCGGGAATTCTTTAAACCGATTTTATGCATTGACAATTTACAAATATTTTATTTCATGAAAAATGTATTACTAGCCATCCTCACTTTATCAGCTCTTTCTTTAAAGGCACAAAACAATTTGTTTGTTCCTCCATTGCCAGAAATGAGTTATGCATCAGTAGTTGACAAATCAAAATTTTTGGGTGACCGATGGTCTTACATGGAAGCAGGAGATAAAAACTCTCCAGTGATTATTTGTATGCATGGCTATGGTGGAAGCAGCGTAGATTGGCGATATCAGATGTTCGACCTGTCAGATACATATAGGGTAATAGCATGGAACGCTCCTGGTTATATGCTAAGTGATGAATTGAGGACAAATTATCCATATGCAAAAGATTATGCTGACGCTTTAGCTGATTTTATGGATGCATTAAAAATAGACAAAGCATATTTAGTCGGCAATTCATTTGGTAGCCGTGTAGCACAAGTATTCGCATATTATTATCCTCAGAGGGTGATAAAAATGGCTTTTGCCGGGCCAAGTGCAGGAAAAAGAAATTTAAGTTTTGAAGAAAGACAGAAGTACTATAATATGCGCTACGACCAAATTAAAGACGGACCTTATGCATTTACTAATAAACGAGTAGAAAGCTTATTAGCGCCTAACAGTTCGCAGGAATTAATTGAATTGGCTAGAAATGGGATGAGAGGAGTAAACGCTTCTATGTTTATGAAAGGTGTAAATTTTATGATGGCTGAAGACCATTACCCTGAACTTATTGCTACCAAAGCAATAATGCCCACTTTAATTATGGCAGGAACGGAAGATAAGGTTTCACCAGTTGCTACAAATGCACAAGAAATAGCTAAATATTACAAGAATTATAAACTAGAAATTTTTCAAGGTATTGGTCATCTGCCTCATCTTGAAGCACCCAACAGCGTTAATAGTTTGATTAGGAATTTTTTTGGCGAATTAAAACCAACAAATTTCAATATATACAATCTTAACAGTTACCAGCAATCTGTTTTTAAAATAATTGATAGCTTAACTAATCAAATTGAATTAATGGTATTAAAACAAGATACCATTGCAATGCAAAAATTCTATCCTGACGATATGATTATTACCAATCCTTTTGGACAAATGATTGATAAGAAAACAATAGAGTTGCGTCCATGTAAATAGTTGAAAATCAAAGTTGATTAAATTTGGGGTTAAAAAAGGAGCATGAGCCTA
>JBKBWE010000180.1:0-6091 GCA_046289145.1 Sediminibacterium sp. | reverse complement strand
GCCTGCATAACTGAAGGCATGGTTTCTTCTTTTACTTATAAATAGTCTGCCTGGTCTAAATCTATACTGTTGCTGAATTTTTTATTTTTCTTTAAAAAATTTATACAAGTATGAACAATGATTCTTCTTATCCAACCTTCAAATGCACCCTTGTTCTGAAATGTATGAATTTGCGTAAAGATTTTAATAAAGCCTTCTTGCAACATGTCCTCTGCATCTTCTCTGCTATTACCGAATCTATAACATACACTCAGCATTTTAGGACTGTATCTATTGTACAGTTCCCGCTGCGCTGAGGGGTCGTTATTTAAACAGCCTACCAGAATGGTTTGCTCGGTCATGTGGGGGTTTATTTCCCTAAATATAAGACATTTTTAATGTTAAAAAGCTGCATAAAAGCTTTATTTAGCGTCATAAGAATACCAATTCTACATATGGATAGCCAATTTATACCCCCGCCACTTACAGGACTTACCCCTTACACAGGTAATTTTACCCAGCTTGAATTACAGCATTTATTGAAGCGAACCCTATTTGGTGCCAGCAAGGATGACCTAACTTATTTTAGTGGAAAAACACTGGCGGTTGTATTAAATGAACTTCTGAATCCAATCACTACGCTACCAGCACCACCCATTAAAGAATATACTACATCCACATCTGCATCTGCACCAGATACAGCCATTGCCCAAGGCAGCACATGGGTAGGAGATCTAAACAATGATGGAACAGTACAAAGCCAAAGAAGGGCTTCATTTAAAAAATGGTGGATGGGTTTAATGATCAATCAAGACCGATCTATCTTAGAAAAAATGACCCTGTTTTGGCATAATCATTTTGCTACGGAGTCGAACGATATTGGTAACGCACAATATATTTATCGACATCATCAATTATTGCGCACCAATGCATTGGGAAATTTTAAAACCCTAACAAGGGCCATTACGGTAGACTCGGCCATGTTGGTGTATTTAAATGGACAATTGAATACAAGAACAGCACCCGATGAAAACTATGCCAGAGAAATTCAAGAATTATTTTGTTGTGGGAAGGGACCAGACTCATTATATACAGAAGCCGATGTTAAAGCAGCAGCAAGGGTTTTAACGGGATGGAGGAACAACAATACCACCATGACATCTTATTTTGATGCAACCAGACACGACACAACACCCAAAGCATTTTCTTCTTTTTATAATAACACAGTTATTGCAGGAAGAACCGGTGCAACTGCAGGTGATTTGGAGTTAGACGATATGTTGAATATGATTTTTAATGTACAAGAAGTAGCCAAATATATTTGCAGACGCATTTACAGATGGTTTGTATATTATGATATTGATGCATCGGTAGAAACCAATATTATCACTCCACTTGCCAATATTTTTAGAAGCAACAATTACGAAATAAAACCAGTGCTTCAAGCACTATTGCAAAGCGAACATTTTTTTGATACACTCTCACGCGGTTGTCAAATTAAAAGTCCGGTAGATTTAGTAGTGGGCATGTGTAGAGAATTCAGTATTCAATTCCCACCTTCTTCGGATTATGTAACCAACTATGCGCATTGGAATTATATGGTTACATGGGTAAGCAATATGCAACAGAATATTGGAGATCCACCTGATGTAAGTGGTTGGAAAGCCTATTACCAAGAACCACAGTTTTATCAAATTTGGATCAACAGTGATACCCTTCCAAAACGAAATCAGTTTACCGATACCATGATTGTAAGTGGGTATAGTTTTGGCGGAAAGCGCATTCAAATTGATGGTATTGCATTTGCTAGAACCCTTAGCAATCCATCCGATCCGAACGTTTTAATTAACGATTTAACTGCACATCTTTTTAGACTCGATATTTCAGATGCATCTAAAGCGCAATTAAAAAGAGATATTTTATTGAGTGGACAAAGCAGTGATCATTACTGGACAGATGCTTGGAATTTATTTATCAGCACACCAAGTAATACGGCCAATGCAACCACTGTGCGCAACAAAGTACGCGACCTAATCAAATATTTAATGAACCTGGCCGAATACCAACTCGCCTAAAACCAAATCTATGAAAAGGAGAGACTTTATAAAAAACACGGTACCAGCAGGTATATTGCTTCCCTCTTTGGTGAGTGGATTTTCGTTTAAGGTATTTGGTGCGTCTTCTGTTTTTGCAGCAGCACTTCAAATGCAAGCAGAACAGAACGATCATATATTGGTGATCATACAATTGAACGGAGGGAATGATGGATTGAATATGGTGGTGCCCATAGAAAACTTTGCCAACTATGCCAATGCACGTCCCAATATTTTTATACCAGAAAATAAAGTACTCAAACTAACAGGGGTAGATAAAGCAGGATTGCATCCAGCAATGACCGGATTGCAAAGTTTGTACAACGAAGGAAAATTAAATATTATACAATCAGTAGGATATCCGCAACCAAGCTTCTCTCATTTTAGGGCCACTGATATATGGATGAGCGCAAGTGATGCAACAACAGTGGTAAACAGTGGATGGGCAGGAAGATACCTCGATTATCAGTATCCCAATTTTCCAACAGGCTACCCCAATGCATCCATGAAAGATCCATTGGCCATACAAATAGGATCGGCTACAAGCCTTACTATGCAAGGGCCTGCAGTGAATATGGCCATGAGCATAAGCAATACCAGTAATTTCTACAACCTTATTAACGGTGTGCAAGATCCAGCACCTGCAACACCAGCAGGAAAAGAGTTAACCTATATAAGACAAATCACACAACAAACGCAGCAGTATGCAACGGTCATTAAAGATGCAGCTGCAAAAGTTCCTACACAGTCAACCTATCCTGCCAATAATTCGCTGGGGGATCAATTAAAAATTGTTGCCAGATTAATTAAAGGTGGATTGCAAACAAGGGTGTATATGGTAAGCACTGGCGGTTTCGATACACATGCTTCACAAGTAAATGCAGGCGATACCACCACAGGAACCCATGCTACATTATTAGGAAGAGTAAGTGATGCCATTAAAGCCTTTCAAACCGACTTAGCATTTTTAGGCGTAGACGATAAAGTAGTGGGCATGACATTCTCCGAATTTGGAAGACGCATCAAGAGCAATGCAAGTAGCGGCACCGATCACGGCGCAGCCGCTCCCGTATTTGTTTTTGGGAAACAAGTGATAGGAGGCGTTACAGGAAATACACCCAATTTTGGATCAAGTGTAGGAGTGGGCGACAACGTACCATTTCAATACGATTTCAGATCGGTGTATTCTACTTTATTAAGTAATTGGTTATGTGTAGACGATAATGATTTGCAACAAATCATGTTGAAGAATTACCAAAACCTTCCATTGGTAAGTGGAGCAGCATGCAAGAAGCCACAACCGTTGGCAACAGAGCAATTGGTGAGCAATTATCCCAATCCGTTCACCTCAAGCACGGTCATTACATTCAAAACAGCAGGCGGACATACCCTGGTTCAAATTATTGA
Organism: Sediminibacterium sp.; assembly: GCA_046289145.1. Classification (GTDB taxonomy): domain Bacteria; phylum Bacteroidota; class Bacteroidia; order Chitinophagales; family Chitinophagaceae; genus Sediminibacterium. The sequence goes on along the minus strand of JBKBWE010000180.1, from coordinate 2,612 downwards.
TACCAGTGGTAGGGTGTTAGCCGTATTGACCGATAAGGACTATCCTGCCGGAACTTATACCGTAACATTCAACAGTGGGTTTTTGCCTACCGGAGTTTATTATGCCCGATTCCAAAACCTTTCCGTACAGCAAGTGAGGCCTATGCTAAAAGTCAGGTAAAATCCACTCCTAAAAAATATTTGCAACAATGATGTAAAAATCAAATGCTTCCCTATATTTGCAACCTAGTAGCAAAAAATAGAAGTATATGAAATCAGTTGTGATGACTATGTTTTTTTTGGGTTGGATTACAGCCGCCGCTTTAGCCAATGGCTCATTAAAAGGGAAAGTGACCGACGCGCAAACAGGAAAGCCGCTAGTAGGAGCATCCATTTATTTGCACGAACTAAAAACCGGCACCATCTCAGGAGCCGATGGAAGCTATGAAACAGCCCAAATCCCTTCAGGAAAATATTTGGTAGAAGTAAGTTTCATGGGATACGGTGCATTCTTAAAAACGATTGCCATTACACAATCCCAAGTTTTAGACATTGCATTGAAGCAATCAGTAGTAGAGCACGAGGCAGTAACCGTAACAGGGGTTGCATCTGCAGTAAGAATTTCACAAAATCCACAAGCCATTTCAGTAGTAAGAAAAACTGATTTGATGCGAGGAAGTTCAACCAATATTATTGATGCGTTGAGCAAATTGGTTCCAGGTGTAGGCGCTTTAAGTACAGGGCCTGCAATAAGCAAACCAATTATCAGAGGATTGGGATACAATAGAGTGATTACCATTAATGATGGTGTAAGACAAGAAGGACAACAATGGGGAGACGAACATGGTATTGAAATAGATGAAGCAAGTGTGCAAAGAGTAGAAGTATTAAAAGGACCCGCTTCATTATTATATGGATCAGATGGTATGGGCGGTGTAGTAAATATTATTACCAATGTACCAGTAGAACAAGGCCGCATCAGAGCCAATTACAATGTATCTACCAATAGCAACAATGGATTGATCAGTAATAATTTTAATACTGCAGGACATTTTAAAAATGGATTCAATTACAATATGTATGGTTCATTTAAAAGTGCAAAAGACTATCAAAATAAATACGATGGTCGTGTATTAGGAAGCAGATTTAATGAGCGAAATTTTGGCGGATATATTGGCATCAATAAAAGCTGGGGATACAGCCATTTGATGGTTAGTAATTTTAATCAAAACTTAGGATTAGTAGAAGGAGACAGGGATGATGCAACAGGAAAATTTATTTTGTTTGCAGGATCACCACTAGAAAGAATTGCTTCTGATGCAGATTTGAATGAAAGAAAAACACAGACACCATCACAAGGAATTAATCATTTCAAAATTGCTTTAGATAATAATATTGCATTGGGAACGGGTAGACTTCAATTGAATATTGGCTATCAAAGAAACCAAAGAAAAGAATTTGGAGACCCTGAAGCCCCTACCAGTCCTGAATTGTATTTTGATTTGCGTACCGTGAATTATAATCTACAATATCATTTTGCAGATAGGAGTGGATGGAAAACCAGTATTGGTGTGAATGGAATGCAGCAACAAAATCAAAATAAAGCAGATGAAGTGTTGATTCCTGAATACAAATTATTTGATGCAGGGGTATTTGTTTATACGCGTAAAACATTCAATGATAAATTAACATTGAGTGGTGGACTTAGAAGCGATTATAGAAAATTAAACAGTGAAGGATTTACTGAAGGAACAGAAGTGAAATTTAATACATTCAGTAAAACCTTTAGCAATATCAGTGGATCAGTTGGTTTGAGTTACAACGCATCAGAAGCAGTAACATTGAAAGCCAATTTATCAAGAGGCTATAGAGCGCCCTCTGTATCTGAGTTAGCGAGCAATGGAACCCATGAAGGCACAAATAGATATGAGCACGGTGATCAAAACTTGAAGAACGAAACATCAATACAAGCAGATGCAGGTATTGATGTAAATACCCAGCACTTTAGTTTTCAAGTAACCGCGTTTTACAATAGCATCAGTAATTATATTTTCTATTCTAAGTTGAATAGTGTGTTCGGCGGAGATTCATTGGTGAATGTAGATGGAGAAGATATGATGGCATTTCAGTTTAGACAAAACAATGCAAGACTGTATGGCTTTGAAACTAAGATAGATATACATCCGCATCCACTAGACTGGTTACACTTAGCTAGCACTTTCTCTTATGTGGCAGGTAAATTCAATACGCCATACGAAGGAAACAATCGTTTGCCATTTATTCCACCAACAAGATGGACCACCGAATTAAGAGGGGATTTTACAAAAGCAGCCAATGGCTCATTAAAGAATTTTTATGTGAAGCTAGAGTTGGATAATATGTTTACCCAAAACCGAGTGTTTACTACTTACAATACAGAAACTGCTACACAAGGTTTTTCTTTATTGAATTTTGGAATAGGTGCAGATATACAAAGCAAGGGAAGAACATTTGCTACCATCAATTTAGCTGCAAATAATATTACTGATGTAGCTTATCAAAATCACTTAAGCAGATTAAAGTACACAGCAGACAATTTAGTAACAGGACGTGCAGGTGTATTTAATATGGGCCGCAACTTTACCCTCCGCTTG
>JBKBWE010000001.1:15859-38328 GCA_046289145.1 Sediminibacterium sp. | reverse complement strand
CCTCCTGCGTAATCATTTTGGTAAGGAGGTAATAATGCCAACTTTTCAAAAGTTAAACCTAGGTTTACATCTACACTAGTGAATTTTTTGCGACTTCCTTTTTTGGTTGTAATAACTACCGCACCATTCGCAGCTCGTTGACCATACAAAGCAGTAGATGCAGGTCCTTTTAAAACAGAAACACTTTCAATATTATCTAAAATAACAGCAGACTGATTGGTAATTGTTCCATCGACCACAAAAATTGGCGCTTGAGGTCCTAAACCTGTTACGCCTCTTATCAAGATATCCGCGTTATCAAATGAAGAGCTAGGTGATCCTACTAATTGAACACCTGCTACTTTACCAGCCAAAGAAGTACTGATGTCTAAAGACTTAGCAACAGTCAAGTTTTCGCCTTTTACTTCTTGAACCGCGTAACCCAGTGCTTTCTTTTCTCTTTTTACGCCTAGTGCTGTAACAACTACCTCACTAAGGTTATCAACTTCCTCTTTCATTCTCACCGAAGAGGCTTTGTCTGCTGGTAGTTCTATCATCCCAAAACCAGTAGCAGTAAACTGCAGGGTTGCATTTGGAGAAACAGAAATAGTAAAATTGCCCTCTCCATCGGCACTTACTGCATTTTTTGTGCCTTTTTCTTTAACAGTGGCAGAAGGAACCCCTACACCATTGGTGTCTGTAACCCTTCCTTTAACTGTTGTTTTTTGCGCATAAGTAATATTCGTAAAAAGAATAAAACCCAGCATTAACAACAAAATTTTTCTCATTTGTTTAGGTTTTGGTTTAGAATTTTAAGATTTCAATGTACATATTTTTTTAATATTGTTAAAAAAATCTTAAAGGTTTAAACATTAAAATGCGCTTAATGAGCATAAATGACCCTTAATATAGCTATAGATTATAATTTTGACCTTTTTGAGCAATAAAAAGCCCCGATTGAATCAATCGAGGCTTATATTATATTATTTATATATATATTAAACTACCATCCTAACAAATAGGCAAAAATCAAAGGCACAACAATGGTTGCATCACTTTCTACTATGTATTTGGGGGTATGAATATCTAGCTTACCCCAAGTAATTTTTTCATTGGGAACCGCCCCAGAATAAGATCCATAAGAAGTAGTAGAGTCGCTGATTTGACAGAAATAACTCCAAAAAGGCACATCATGCCATTCTAAATCTTGATACATCATTGGAACCACACAAATAGGGAAGTCACCAGCAATACCTCCTCCAATTTGAAAGAACCCTACACCCTTACCACCACTATTAGCACGGTACCACTCTGTTAACCATACCATGTATTCAATACCACTCTTCATGGTAGAAGCTTTTAATTCCTGCTTAATTACATAAGAAGCAAAAATATTCCCCATAGTACTGTCTTCCCAACCTGGCACTACAATAGGTAAGTTCTTTTCAGCAGCAGCCAACATCCAACTATTCTTTGGATCAATTTCATAATACTGGGCCAAATCGCCACTTAAGAGCATTTTGTACATGAATTCGTGTGGAAAATAACGTTCTCCCGCATTATCAGCATCTTTCCAAACTTTATAAATATGTTTTTGCAAACGACGGAAAGCTTCCTCTTCAGGAATACATGTATCTGTAACACGATTGTAATGATTCTCTAATAAATCCCATTCTTCTTGAGGACTCAAATCACGATAATTAGGAACACGCTTATAATGGCTATGTGCCACTAAATTCATAATGTCTTCTTCCAAATTTGCACCAGTACAACTGATGATGGCTACTTTATCTTGTCTAATCATTTCGGCTAAGCTAATCCCCAACTCTGCAGTACTCATAGCACCTGCCAAACTCACTAACATTTTTCCTCCTTCTAACAAATGGGTCTCATACCCTTTTGCAGCATCCACCAATGCAGCAGCATTAAAGTGTCTATAATGATGCTCCACAAACTGAGAAACTGGTCCTTTACTCATATTAATCAAATTTAGAGGGGCAAAAGTAAATTTTTTAGCTGGTATGCCTCTCTTAAATTGTAGTAGAATTTTCGTTACTTGCAACTCCCCCAAAAACAACATGGATCAACAATACTTTAAAGAATATTATCATTTAGAAAGGGTAAACTGGTGGTTTACCGTTAGAAGAAGGATTTTGAGGGATCGAATCCGCCATATATTAAACAACCCAAAGGAAATTCAGTCTTTAAATATTGGCGCAGCCACAGGAACTACTTCGGATATGCTTTCCGAGTTTGGAGAAGTGATGTCTGTAGAATACGACCAAGAATGTTGTGAGTATACCCAAACTTTTTTGAGCACCCCGCTTATTCAGGGATCCATTACTGAATTGCCGTTTGCCAACAATAGCTATGATTTAGTTTGCGCTTTTGATGTGATTGAACATGTAGAAGACGATGCTAAGGCCGTTGAAGAAATGATTCGAGTTTGTAAACCTGGAGGATATATTGCTATAACTGTTCCAGCCTATGCATTTTTATGGGGGGAGCATGATGTCATTAATCAACATTTTAGAAGGTATACCAAAACTGAACTACTGAGTTTACTAAAAAAACATAACGGTAAAATCGTATATCAAACCTACTTCAATTCTATCCTTTTTATACCGATAGCTACGTTTAGATTAATAGCAACTGGATGGAATAAATTAAAAGGACCTAAAAAAGAAACCATTGAATCTGATCATGCCATATTTGGTACTGAAGGATTTTTTAATAACTTGTTAGCAGGAATTTTCTCCATCGATTATTATTTATTAAAATGGGGATTTCGATTTCCTGCTGGTGTTTCCATTATGGTATTTTTTAAAAAAGAAAGTGAATGAGTTCGAAATTGGATAAAATCATTTTTCAAAAATGGGAAACAACCAAATTTGGATCGGTTTACCTAATCCATTGTCTTTGGTTTTTGCTGGCAGCTTTTGCAGTAATTGCTGAGATGAGTAGAGGCCATACAGGCATTGATAATTACTTAATCTTTGAAGGTGTTTTTAAACATGTAGTCCAAGAAAAATATTTGTTCAGCTATTACCCTGAAGAATATGTTTCTTTCAACAACTATGGGCCTGCCTTCTCTTTGGTAATTGCACCGTTTGCTTTACTCCCTACTTATCTAGGATGTTTCTTATGGGCTATGGCAAATGCAGCAGCATTATTCATTGCATTAAAAATGTTGCCAGTAGAAGAGAAACAAAAAATCATTTTGTATTGGATTGTATTAATTGAAATGATGACTTCTATCCACAGTGTTCAATTCAATCCAATGTTTACTGCATTTTTCATTTTCACTTTTGTATTCACTTTAAGAGGTAAAGATTGGATAGCTACCTTTTTTATAGCACTAGGCATACTTACAAAATTATATGGCATTGCAGGATTGGCTTTTTTCTTTTTTTCTAAAAATAAATTTCAATTTATTCTTTCCCTATTAGTTTGGCTAGCCGTTATTGTTGCAGCACCTATTCTTTATTCTAGTTATGATTATATAGTTCAGAGTTACGAAGATTGGTATTATCAAATCATTAGAAGAAACCAGCAAAATATAGACAATTCTAGAACCGCAGGGATGCAGGATATTTCTGTACCTGGTATGATTCGTAGAATATTTAAGTATTATGGACCCATTGATTTCCCAATTATCGCTGCTGCGGGAATATTTTTTGGTATTCCATTATTGAAAAAACAAAATCAAGAACAGCCGCATTTTAAATTATACTATTTAGCACTGGTCTTAATTTCAGTGGTCATTTTTAGTTCAGCTGCAGAAAGTCCCACATTTGTGATTGCAGTAACGGGAGCCGCACTTTGGTTTATTACGCAACAACAGCCTATTTCAACTGCAGTAAAAGCAACCCTATGGCTGTTATTATTGTTGACCATATTATCTCCTACCGACATCATACCGCCCTATATTAGAATCAATTTTATACTAGCTTATTCTTTGAAAGCTTTACCTTGTTTTATTATTTGGTGCTGGCTTGTAATGAGTTGTTGGAAAATTCATCTGCCTAAAACTTCTGTAAAATGAGCAAGATGGTTGTATTTGTAATACCTGCATGTAACGAACAATCAAATGTATTAGTGATAGCAGGAGCCATTAAAAATATCATGACTCCATTAGCTCATGATTATCTCATTTTATTTGTGGATGATGGAAGTACCGATCAAACTTTACCCGTTTTAAAAGCAGAAGCCGCCGTAAATAATCATATTCATTTTATAAGTCTATCTAGAAATTTTGGTCATCAAAACGCCTTAAAAGCAGGTTTAGATTTTGCAGATGGAGACTGTGTAATTATGATGGATGCAGACTTACAGCATCCGCCAGATTTAATTCCAGTATTAATACAAAAGTGGGAGGAAGGAACAGATATCGTTTACACCATTCGCAAAGAACAAACTGATTTGTCTTTATTAAAAAGAAAAACTTCCGCCATATTTTACGATATCATTAATAATATGTCTGATATAGAATTGGAGCAAGGAACAGCAGACTTTAGATTAATGGATCGCAAAGTAGTAGAAGCGTTCAAACAAATTAGAGAACATGACTTGTTTATAAGAGGTTTGGTTAAATGGATGGGCTTTAGCCAATCAGGAGTAGCTTATTACCCAGCAGCAAGATTATCGGGTGAGTCAAAATACACCATCAAAAAAATGGTTCGATTTGCTTTACAAGGGATTACTTCTTTTAGTACTAAGCCTTTGTATATGGCCGCCTATCTTGGCTTTAGTTTTGCTTTTCTATCGGTTTTATATATTCCTTATATCATTTATAGTTTTTACCAAGGGCATACTGTTTCAGGCTGGGCATCCATTGTTGCTGCCATTGCTTTTTTTGGGGGATTACAGCTGATGATTTTAGGAATCATTGGACTCTATTTGGGCAAGCTATTTATGCAAAGCAAGAGCAGACCGCATTACCTTATTAAAGAAACGAGTTTATAAAATGAGCCGGCAGATTTTGTTGAGTTTTGATGTAGAAGAATTTGATATGCCCTTGGAATATCAATTTGATATACCGGTTGAGGAACAAATGCGAATTGGGATTGACGGACTTGATGCTATTACACCAATATTAGAATCTGTTCCTTGTACTTTATTTACCACCGCCAATTTTGCCAATCATTTTCCTGAAAGAATCAGCAAGCTGGCTTTGTCACATGAAATTGCTTCTCATACATTTTATCATACTGCTTATGTAACAGAAGATTTATTAAAATCTAGGTTGCGATTAGAAGAAATTTCAGGACAGCAAGTAACAGGATTAAGAATGCCTAGAATGCGTCCTGTTTTAATGGAAGACGTTAAAGCAGCTGGTTATTCATACGACTCTTCTATCAATCCTACTTGTTTACCAGGCAGGTACAATAATTTTCATTTACCCAGAACAACATACAACCAAGAGGGAATAATAAGAATTCCAGCATCCGTAAGCCCTGGCCTCCGGATTCCATTATTCTGGTTGAGTTTCAAGAACATGCCTTATGCATTGTACTTAAAATTGTGCAAACAAACATTAGCGAAAGACGGTTACCTATGTCTCTATTTTCATCCTTGGGAATTTACTTCTATTGAGCAATTTGGATTGCCTACTTATACCAGAAGATGGTGTGGGCCTGCATTGGTGGAAAGATTAACCAACCTAATCAAAGACTTGTCTACCGAAGCTGATTTTAGCACAATGAACCAATTGGCCTAACCTCAATACGGTAGGCTTAATTTTTAAGAAAAAAAGGATATCTAAACTTGTTTCATTCAATAAGTATTTAGATATTTGTCTAAATATTGAACTACAGTGAACATTGTATTTAAAGCACTGAACGACCCTACGAGAAGAGAGATTCTTGAACTTTTAAAGGATCAAGATATGACGGCAGGAGAAATAGCTGATCAATTCAATATGACTAAACCCAGCATATCACATCACTTAGACCTTTTAAAACAAGCCGGTTTAGTAGTTTCAAGCAAAGAAGGCCAATTTATTCATTATTCAATTAACACCACAGTAATGGATGAAATGCTCAAGTGGATGATGCAGTTTAAATCTAAAAAATAAGGTTATGAAATCAACTTCTTTAAAAGAAATTTTGGTGGTTGCCTTTTTAATTGGGCTCCCATTTGTGTATTTAGGCAGTATTTATGAATCACTACCTGCAACAATTCCAACCCATTTTAATTACAAAGGTGAAGCAGACGGAACAGGTGAAAAATCTACACTTATTGTTGTATCTATTTTTATGTCTTGTGTGTCTATATTCACTTATTTGATGGTGAAAAATGCCAATAAAATAGATCCCAAAAAAACAAGTCAATCACCCGAATTATTGCAAAAGATTGCCTACATGATCATTGTTTTTTTAAGTGCCATTTTATTAGTCATTATTCAATCGGCTAAAACGGGTTCAATGAAATCAAATCAATTTTTAATGCCGCTGATTGGACTACTTTTTGCTGGACTAGGTAATTTCATGCACAGTATTAAGCCCAATTATTTTATTGGTTTGCGTTTGCCTTGGACCTTAGAAGACCCAGAAAATTGGCGAAAAACACATCAAATAGGCAGTAAATTATGGATGCTTGGAGGAATTATAATTGCAGTATGTTCTCCATTTATGCCGACCGCTGCAGGTTTTATTTTTTCCATGATTGTTTTATTGGTGATGATTGTATATCCCATACTTTTTTCATACCGCTTATTTAAAAAATCAAAAGCATAAAAATGAAAATCAAAAATATATTCGGCCTAATAGTATTTATTCTGTCTTATTATACAGGTAACACACAAACTGTAATTGGTTCATGGAAAGGGAATATAGATGCAGGAGGGAATCAATTACCCTTGGTATTTCATATTAAAGAAGTAAATAACCAATTAGAAACCAATTTTGATAGTCCTGCGCAAAATGCATTTGGCATTAAAACAGGATCCACACAAATAAAAAATGACAGTCTTATTATTGCTATTCCAGCAATAAATGGAAGTTATAAAGGAAAATGGAATGGAACCGATCAAATAGATGGCATATTTCAACAAGGTAATTTTAATACAATCCTAATACTAACTAGAACAAATGAGCCAACTAAAGTAACTGCACTAAAACCGGTTGTAAGACCGCAAACTCCCAAAGCACCATTTTATTATTCAAGTGAAGAAATCAATTATGCAAATGCAGATAAAACGGTGCAATTTGGAGCAACATTAACCTTACCAAGAAATAAAAAAGATTTTCCAACTGTAGTACTGATTTCAGGAAGTGGTGCACAAGATCGGGATGGATCTATGTTTGATCATAAAATATATTGGGTATTAGCCGATCATTTAACGAAAGCTGGAATTGGCGTACTAAGAGTAGACGATAGAGGGGCAGGCAAAACAAGTTTAGGTCCTAATCCTCAATTACTAACCAGCAAAGATTTTGCGAAAGATGTTGAAGCAGCCATTGACTATTTATTAACTAGAGCCGAAATCAATCCTAAAAAAATTGGTTTGATTGGACATAGCGAGGGTGGAGCAATTGCACCAATGGTTGCTACCACCAACAAGAATATAGCTTTTATTACTTTATTGGCAGGGCCAGGTATTGTTGGATATGAAATTTGGAATTACCAAATGCGCAGAAATTTTATTCAACCCAATTTGTCTACAACAGACTATTCTATTGCTGCATCGTTAGTAAACGAAATGAACAGTCATTTTAGATTCAGTACACAAGTGGATACAATTAAAGCAGGCATGAAAAAAACCTATACCAAATGGAAGCAAACTAATTCCACTGTAGACGAATCCAAACTATTTACTGCAAAAGGAATTGACCCATACTTAGGTTTAGTGAATCAATTTAAACCTGCTTTGGCTTGGTTACAATTTTTTATGAATCATGATCCTGCTGAAAATTTATCAAAATTAAAAATACCTGTACTAGCATTGAATGGTGCTTCAGATATACAAGTAACAGCAGCAGAAAATATCAACGGGATAGAACAAGCACTTAAGAAAGCAAAAAATAAAAAATTTGAAGTAAAAATATTGCCTTCGCTTAACCATTTATTTCAAACATGTTCGAGCCCAGAACAATCCTATGGTACAATTGAGGAAAGCTTCTCTCCGATAGCACTTCAAATAATTAGTGACTGGATCAATAAAACAAATCAATAGTCATGAATTATTTAGCCCATGCATATTTCTCTTTTGGCGATCCTGCAATTTTAACTGGGAACATGATTAGTGATTATGTGAAAGGTAAAAAACAATTTGACTATCCAATTGGAATTCAAAAAGGAATAAAATTACATAGGGCAATCGATCAGTTTACCGATGACCATGCCACCACAAAAGCCATTAAACAGATTTTTTCTCCCTTAGTTAGGCTTTATGCGGGCGCTTTTGCAGATATAGTTTATGACCATTTCTTAGCAGTAGACCCAAATGAGAAAACTGCGGAAGAGTGGATGCATTTTACCAAAAACACTTATACCCAACTCGGCACGCAGCAAGAATGGTTTCCTCCATACTTTGCCAAGGTATTCCCCTATATGCAAGCACAAAATTGGCTGTACAACTATCGATTTGATTGGGGAATGGAAAACAGTTTTAAAGGATTACAAAGAAGAGCCGCTTATTTAACCAATGCAGAACAAGCTTTTGAACTATTCTTAGCCAACTATACGCAGATACGTCAGTTATCCGCCGATTTTATACCGGATGTTAAAATATTTGCCACTGGTCAATTTCAACAACTGGTAGAACAATAGCTAGGTATATTTGTAAAAATGATTCAAATGAAAAAATTCGGATTTTTTTTAGCATTTGCTTGCATCAGCCTGATAGCTGTTGGTCAACAAAAGCCAACTGAATTAGACAAATCACCCATGGACATGAGTTATTGGCCAGATAACTACCCCTTATTAAAAATGAGTGGAAAAGCCAAGGATCAACCAATAGCCAGAATTATTTATGGAAGACCTGTCAAAAATGGTAGAACCATTTTTGGTGGAATTATAAAGTACAACGAATTATGGCGCTTGGGTGCCAATGAAGCCACTGAATTAGAAATTTTTACTCCAGTTAAAATTGCCAACAAAATAATCCCAAAAGGGAGATACACTTTATTTTGTGTTCCATCCGAAAACAGATGGACCATAATTGTAAGCAAGGATAATTTTTGTTGGGGAAGTTTTACTTATGATACTAGAAAAGATGTTGTAAGGGCCGATGTAAAACCCGAAACAACTGATGAAATTGTAGAAACTTTTACCATCTACTTTAATGAAAACGCAGGAAAAACCAATTTGGTAATGCTCTGGGACAACCAACGTGCAGAATTACCTATGACCCTTGTAACTACCAAAAAATAATATATACTATGAAGACCGCAACTAAATACATTCATGCTGGGGCAGAGCCAGATCCATCAACGGGGGCTATTATGACTCCAATCTATCAAACCTCTACTTATGTGCAAGAAGCTCCGGGTGTAAACAAAGGGTTCGAATATGCTAGAAGCCAAAATCCTACCAGAAAAGCATTAGAAGAAGCATATGCGCAAATTGAAAATGGTCAATTTGGATTAGCATTTGGTAGTGGTGTTGCTGCAACAGATGCAGTCATCAAATTGTTAAGCCCAGGCGACGAGGTAATAGCGGCCAATGATATGTACGGAGGCACTTATCGTCTTTTTTCTAAGGTGTTTGAAAAATTCGGCATCATTTTTACTTATGTAGATACCACCAATGTTGCGAATATTAAAGCGGCCGTTTCAACCAAAACAAAATTAATTTGGATTGAAACGCCTACTAATCCATTGATGAATATCACAGATATAGAGGCAGTTTCAGCCATTGCTAAAGCAAACAATGTGTTGCTTTGTGTAGACAATACTTTTGCTTCACCTTATTTGCAAAACCCACTAGACCTAGGAGCTGATATTGTTATGCACTCTGCTACTAAATACTTAGGCGGACATAGTGATGTAATTCAAGGTGCTTTAATGATGAATAGTGCAGAACTAAGAGAGCAGCTTTATTTTATACAAAAAAGTTGTGGTGCAGTGCCAGGACCAATGGATTGCTTCTTAGTTTTAAGAGGCATTAAAACATTGCATTTGCGCATGCAAAGACATTGTGAAAATGGCAGAGTGATTGCTCATTGGTTAAGAAAACATCCGAAAGTGGGTAAAGTGTATTGGTGTGGATTTGAAGATCATCCTAACTATGCAATCGCTAGAAAACAAATGCGCGATTTTGGTGGCATGCTTTCGTTTGAATTAAAAGATGATAGCATAGATGCTGCTAAAAAGGTGTTGTCTTCTACCAAATTATTTTCTTTAGCAGAAAGCTTAGGTGGAGTGGAGAGTTTAATTAATCACCCAGCATCTATGACACACGCTTCTATACCTAGAGAAAAACGTATTGCCAATGGCTTAAGTGATACTTTAATAAGATTAAGTATTGGTGTTGAAGATGCAGACGACTTAATTGCAGATTTAGAAAAAGCATTAGCCTAATGATAAAAAAAACTTGGATACTGACTTGTGTAATATTGTTGTTTTATACCAACAGTATTGCACAAGTAAATCTTGTACATCCAATTCAAGCGAAAATGGATAGCATTATTAATCTAAACTCAGTACCAGGCATTTTGGTTGCTAGCTCCTTAAAGGGTAAACATCAATTCTTTACGGCTGGGGTTGCCGATAAAAAATCGAACCTTGCATTTACTCCTGAAACACAATTTGAAATAGGTAGCATTAGTAAAACTTTTACAGCTTTTTTATTAGAATCTGTATTGCAAAAAAACAATATCGCAGATACGAGTTTAATCATACAATTTTTACCGGATAGCCTAGCAAAAAATAAAGCAATTACTGGCATTCAATTATTGCATCTATTAAATCATACATCTGGATTACCAAGACTACCTGAGAATATTGGCATACCCCAAGATCGGTTACAGCCATATGCTAATTATGACAAAGAAGACTTGTATTACTACTTAAGTAAAACTGAACCCAAAACTTTTGGAAGAGTAGCCTACTCCAATTTGGGTGCAGGACTTGCAGGCGTCATTGCTGAAAATATAAGTAGCAAAAACTATGAGCAATTATTATCTGAATACATAAATAAACCATTTCAATTAAAACATACAGGTATTCAGCCTGCTAAAAAAATGCCCAAAGCCACTGGCTATTTTGGCAATGAAGTTGCAAGCTATTGGGACATGAATGTATTGGTGGGTGCCGGTGGTATTAAATCGGATGCAAACGACCTTTTGCAATACTTAGATTATATGGCATCCAATCAGTCTTTAGAAGTGGTTAAGGCTGTATTACAAAAAACAAGCGAAATAAACAAGCAAGTGGCTATTGCCAAAGCTTGGCATACCATTGAAAAAGGAGGAAATACTTTATTGTATTGGCATAATGGGGGCACTTATGGCTTCTCTACTTTTGCCGCTTTTAATCCAACCACTCAAAACAGCATTGTAGTAGTAATTAATGCTTTCAATAAAAATGATATAGCAGATAGATTAGGCATAGAAATAATGACCAAATTCTTAAATGAATAAATGGAAGCCAACGCAAAACTGCAAGATTTTTTTAACAAGAAAGTAAAAGAATACAACCAGCCTTCTTTTATAGTTTCGGATCCAGTATGCATTCCACATCTATTCATTAAAAAGCAAGATATTGAAATAGCTGGTTTCTTTGCTGCCATTTTTGCCTGGGGGAATAGAACCACTATCATTAATAAGTCTAAAGAATTGATGCAACTCATGCAAATGCAACCGCATTCATTTTGTTTGAACGCAACTGTAAATGAATTAAAAAAATTAGAAGGCTTTAAGCATAGAACATTTAACACAACCGATCTATTATATTGTATTGAATTTTTTAAACAACACTACAGTGTATACGAATCCTTGGAAAACGCATTTATGCCTGCGAATCAGCCTCCTTTGAGCATAAAAGAAGCGCTTAGTTATTTTCACCATTATTTTTTTTCACTTGAAGACGCCCCTTTAAGAACCAAGAAACATATTTCTACACCCGAGAAAGGATCCAGTTGCAAAAGACTTAATATGTTTTTACGTTGGATGGTAAGAAAAGATAAAGTAGGTGTTGATTTTGGAATTTGGAAAAACATTCAGCCTAGTCAACTGATTTGCCCAATAGATGTTCACGTTGCTAGAGTAGCCAAAAGATTCAATTTATTAGATAGAAAACAAACAGATTGGTTAGCAGCAGAAGAATTGACTAGCTATTTAATAAAGCTAGACCCTAAAGACCCTGCCAAATATGATTTTGCGTTATTTGGATTGGGTGTAATAGAGAAATATTAATTTTAACTATGGCCGCTCCCATTGTAGATATTGCACAAATTGAACTACTTAGTAAAACCCAATTAATTGATGCAATCAATTGGTTAATCATCAACGATTTTGAAAAACTGGTATTTATCCTTTACAGGATAGATGTAAGTGAAGCAAAAATTAAAACATTACTCAATAAGGAGAACACCAATTTTGCTGCACCGGTTATTGCAGATGCTATTTTAGAAAGACTGGAAGAAAAAAAAGTATCTCGGCAAAAATACAAGCAAGACCCTTCCGCATCCGAAGAAGAAAAATGGTAGTTTTAATTAATCAGCTCATCTATTCTCTTGATGTTGTAGCCATTTTTTCTTAGTAACTGTATTATAACAGGCAATTCATTGTATAATTTTTCTTTCCTTCTAGGGTCGGTTCCTACGTGAATCAATAAAATATTACCATTGAGCTTACCAGGAATACTAACCAATGTTTTCAATTGAGTCATAAGTGTGGTATTACTTTTGTAATTGCTACCCAATTCTGGCCATGTATAATCTGCATTAGTATAAGTACCTGGAGTAAAGCTGAATAGTTCTAGCCCTTTCCAATTACACCAAATAGCCACACTATCATTCCACCATTCATATGGAGGTATAAATAATTTACGTTTCCGTGTATTTATTCCCAAATTTTCCATCGCAGCATAATTTTTGTCTAAATCGGTACTAAAAGAATCGTAGCTCACCAATAACTTATTCCTATTGGTCCAATCATTATACAATAAATGGTCATTGCTATGCGCCCCTAAATAGTGTTGGTCTTTTACCAAGCCTTTAATAGCATTCGAAAAAGATTTATTTGTGTAAAAACGTCCTGTAAAAAAGAATCCCGCTTTTACTTTTTCATTGGCCAATATTTGTTGTATAGCTGGCAACCCCTCACCATACTCATCTCCAGTGAATACCAATGATACAGAAGGTTCTGAAGGGTTTACCGATTTAATAATAGCCCCCATTTGCTTTATTGGAATAGCAACCGAAACATTTTTGTTGGCAGTAGACTTCACTATATTTTTTGCACTATTTTGTTGGGCTGCCAATAAATAAACCAAACTGGCAGTTCCATCCATAGTGGGTTCATTGGTACTATAATCACCATAATCGTCATGGTAAACCGCTAAATCACTTTGGAATGCTGCATATTCATCAGTGTCATTTAGTTGTATGCCAATCAAACTCTTATAAATACTTGTATAAACAGGTCCGTCAACTAAGCCACCATTAATAGGGTAATTTTTTAAGTGTGTAAATGCTGAATGTGGATCAACAGGCGTATCACCCCAATTAGGCAATCCATACACCATGCTTGTTCCCCAAGGATTACAGCCAAATAACCAATCTATATTAGCTTGTTCTAATTGATCATAGGTTTTATCACCTGTTAAATCTTTGTACCATTTACATTGAATGGCAAAGGAGGTTGTTAAATTATTACTGCACCAAATAAAAGGCACTCCTCTATAAAAAGCGTTTTGTTTTGCTTTTTGCCATACTGCATCAATTCCGCTTTTATAAAATCCAATGATGGTATCACGTTGCTTTCCTTTTAATTGTTTGGCCAATTCATAATGGCCTAAGTTAATAAAGGGATACCATTGGTAATGACTGGCAGTATCTTTCCCTAACCAAGGTGTAAGGGGCTCTTGCTTTGCATATTCATAAGCAGTATTTATAGAAAGCTTATTTACTTTAGCCAACATTGCCGTAGACAATTCCATATCGTCTACCCAATTTTCCTCTGCATAAATATAAGGCGATCGTACCGATGCAGTTTGAGTAACACCCCGTTTAATTAAAGAGAACTGATAAGCAGAACTAGCTTTTTCTTCATACAATTTTGCGAATGGAGTTGTTTTAAAAATAGTTGCAGCCAATGTAAATGCCGCACTAAATTTTGCAGCAGTTGAACTTGTGCCAGTGGTGTTGTTTAAAAATTTTCCCCTTTGTTGTGGTTGTCCATTAATAAAATAAACAGGTCGCTCAAAACCTCTACCATAATAATTATCCTCTTTGGGTATTCGCATACTCATATGATCACGATCATCCGCTAGTTGATTAAACATCCAATCTTTTCTTGGATGCATTTTAACCAACCAATCCAATCCCCACTTGGCTTCATCTAAAATATCTGAACGATTGTTTTTTCCTTTCAATCCATTCCATTCATACTGGTCTCCAAATACATGAGGAAAATGGCTATAAGCCGCAAGCAAATGAAAAGTTGCATTGGCAGTTGTACTACTATATTGTAAATAATCACTGGCGTCGTGCCAACCTCCACTTGCATCAATTTTAGTACTGTCTTTAATACCCGCAGTTGTTCCGTACAATGTATATCCATCATGCGTATGACAACTATCATTTAAGAATGGATTAAAGCCACTTCTTTGCTGACGCATATATTGAAGGCAAAAGTCTGCTGTTCCATCGTATACAGATGGATCAATGCTAAAAACAGGTGAAACTACTGTTCCTACTTTTAAATAGTATTGACCAGACTGCGCAACCGAACTAAAATTTAATCGATAAGTAGTTTTAAATGGACCATAAGTACCATAGTTTTTTCCAGCAGTAGCTTGTAAAACTACTTTTTTGGTAACTGCATTGATTAATTGAAACCCATTAATGATAGTAGTAGATTTACTCCCAAACACCGCCACTTTACTGCCATTAGGTAGGTATCCTAATTGATTAATTCTAATCCAACTACTATCTGATGCCATTAAATTAGATCCTAGGATCACCATCATACAAACAATCAATATTAATCTTTTCATATTGCCTATTATGCTTTAAAGATACAGCCTCCTACAGGGTTTTTTAGCCTATTTTTGCAACCAAAATATTTCAGCATGAAGCTTGTCTCTTACTTATCTAATGGTCACGATCAATTGGCTTTTTTAGTAGATGGTTTATTATTTGATTGCGACTTGATGCATCCAGAACTTCCCAATAGCATGAATATGTTTTTACAATATTGGGACGATATGTTTCCAATTGCGCAACAAACAGAAGCAGCTATTAAATCGGGTAGACTAAGTAAAGACAGAGGCATTTCAATTGAAGAAGCAATCTTACTTGCCCCAGTTCCTTTTCCTACTTCTTGTAGAGATGGATACGCTTTTAGACAACATGTAGCAGCTGCAAGAAGAAATAGAAAAGTAGACATGATTCCAGAATTTGACCAATACCCAATATTTTATTTTACCAATCATCATAGTGTGCAAGGGCCTGGAGACATTGTTTGCATGCCAGATCATTTTGAAAAATTAGATTTTGAATTAGAAGCTGCTATAGTGATATGCAAGAATGGAAGAAATATCAGAGCAGAACAGGCAGACCAATATATTGGCGGGCTAATGATTATGAACGATATGAGTGCGAGAAGATTGCAAATGGAAGAAATGTTATTGAACTTAGGACCAGCAAAAGGAAAAGATTTTTCTACGGTGATTGGACCATGTTTAGTAACATTAGATGAATTAGAAGAATTTGAAATTCCTGCAAAAGAAGGCCATATAGGTAAAAGCTGGAACCTGAATATGAAATGTTGGGTAAATGGTATACAGGTAAGTGATGGCAATGTAGGAGACATGGATTGGACATTTGCTGAAATTATAGAGCGTTGTTCTTATGGGGTAAATATTCAAGCAGGAGATGTAATAGGTAGTGGCACCGTGGGTACTGGATGCTTTTTAGAATTGAATGGTACTGGAAAATTAAATGACCCTAATTACCAAGAACAATGGTTACAAGCAGGAGATGTAGTTGAAATGGAAATTACTGGCTTGGGAAAATTGAGTAATACCATTGTGAAAGACGAAGATGATTTTTCTATTTTGGCTAAAAAGAAAATATAAACCTGATTTATGAAAATAGTTTTGTCTGAGTTACCTATTATGCAAAAACAAGCTTGGTTGCAACACGCTATTGCGCCAAGACCTATTTGTTTTGCCAGTACGATTGATGAAGCAGGTAATAGTAATTTGAGCCCATTTAGTTTTTTCAATTTATTTTCTTCTAACCCGCCAATTGTTGTTTTTTCACCCGCAAGAAAAGGAAGAGATAATACTACTAAACATACTTTAGATAATGTGTTGGCTGTACCAGAATGTGTAATCAATATTGTAGATTATAGTATGGTTCAACAAATGAGTTTATCTAGTTGCGAATACCCAAAGGGAGTTGATGAATTCATTAAAGCAGGCTTTACCAAAGAAGCTGCAACCATCGTTAAACCTCCCATGGTAAAAGAAGCCAAAATAAAATTAGAGTGTAAAATAAATGAAGTAAAAAGTTTAGGTGACCAAGGAGGAGCAGGGCAATTGGTGATTGCAGAAGTACTTTGCATGCATATAGACGATGCTATTCTTAATGCAGAAGGGACCTTGATAGACCAAACTAAATTAGAGCTAGTAGCAAGACTTGGAGGAGACTGGTATTGCAAAGTAAATAGCGATAATTTGTTTAAAGTTGCTAAACCAAATACAGCATTGGGGATTGGCATAGACGCCATTCCAGAAAGCATTAAAAGCAGTTCCATTTTAACCGGTAATCATTTAGGACAATTGGGGAACGTAAACAAATTGCCATCTATTGATCCTTCATTTCACGATGACCGATTAAAGAATATTATTCAATATTATTCAATTAATCCCAACGAAATGGAACAGGAATTACATAAATATGCCGCCGAGTTACTGAATCAAGGAATGGTTCAAGAAGCTTGGCAGATATTGCTTTCTGGTTCACTCTAAATTTTTACTTAATACAATTATTGGGTTTTATAAAAACCTTCATTCAATCCAAATTTTCTTTCGGGTGCATTTTCTTCAATCAAGTGAAATTGATTGGGCGTTAGTTGTGTAAAGTCTTTGTAATCTTTTACTAAATGTTGATAGTCGTGGTAATCGCATTCTATAGCAATGCGTAACCAGTCCATTTCAGGATTACTATTCTTTTGACGAAATGCATTATCAAAGCGGATTATTCGCATAAATAGTTTAGGATTCACGCCAGTTCTTTCTTTAAATTTTCTTTCTAACTGTCTACTACTATAACAAGCTTGTCTTGCAATTTGATCTATACTCAACTGACTGGTTTTATTCAAGAGTTGAGCACATGCCCAATCAATTGGAAGGATAGGCTTTTTAATGGTAGAAATTAATTTTCGAATAAATTGATTTCCAATGGAAATCATAGTCTCATAGTTTTTTGCTTCATACAGTTGCTCATTCACTTCATGCACTTGATTACCAAAAAAAATGCTCCCATCTAAATACTCATCAATTAACTCACTAGAAGGTATTCCGGTTAATTGATAAAGAGCACCAGGCAAGAAAACAATTTGAAAAACCAAAAACTGGTGTCCAATCATTCGATTAGTAACTTGAGTAAACTGACCATATAATACAACTGGTAAATCGTTAACAACTTTATTGGAACCGGCATAATGAACCCTTTCTTTATCATAAGGATAAAAAGCCAAACACTGTTCAGGTCTGGGCGGATATGCTTTCATAGGAATGGCTTCCCCTTTGGAAAATTCTAAATGAACAATCCTAAATAGTTGTACAAATGATTGTACATCAGGCGCAGGAAGAAAATCCTTCAAAATCATGCTGAATACAATTTACAATTAAATCACAAGCTAAGTGGTGGACCTACTACTTTCATTCCATGTGCTGCATGAATTTTATTCATTTCTTCTTCTGTTGGCCTGCTTGTTATTTTGTTCATCACGCTGAAGAATTCTTCCATCTTACCAGCTGGCTGTAAAAAATAGATCATTCTTCCATAGTCGGTTAACTGAATCCAAGTGTGTGGAATATTTCGTGGTAAAAAAATGGTTTGCCCTTCATTCAACACATGTGTATCATTTCCAACAACAAAGCGATAACTGCCCTTTATCACCGTAAATATTTCATCCTGTTCAAAATGAACATGCAACATGGGACCCACTTTAGCAGTACCAACATAATCAAAAACAGATAAATGTCCATTGGTGTCTTTAGATGAAATTTTCAAATCATTTGGATGGACTCCGAGAAACTTAACCACTTCCCCAAACCTCGACTTCCCTGCATCAACGATAAATGGCTTTGAGGTTTTACTAGTAGATTTTTGAGCTACTAAATTTCCCATGATTGCAACAGAAGGCAATAACATGGCTGTTTTTGTAAAAAATTCTTTCCGTTTCATACTTTAGTTATTTAACCTAAAGCTGCAACGAATTCGATCAATAGTAGTGGTAAAAAAACGACATTTTTACTTTATAAATCTCCCAGTTGAGGTCGCATCACAATATCTTCTACCACAGCCATTGGCGATAGTTTAGATGCAGCAACTATCATTTCGGCTACATCATTTACTTCCATAATTCTATTGGGGTCAATATCAAAACCATCCCAGCTTGCACTTAGTGTTGCGCCAGGCATTACGGATGTTACTTTTATGCCTTTGGGTTTTAATTCTTCGCGTAGGTTTTTGCTAAACCCTAACAAGGCAAACTTACTAATGCTATAACTACCCCCATTTGCATAAGCATTTAAAGATGCAATGGAACAAATATTAAAAATATGACCCGAACCATTTTGAATCATTGATGGCAGTAGTGCTCTTGTTAAGTAATATGCACTATACAAATTTGTTTGAATCATTTGTTCTAAAATACCTTCTGCTTCATCATGAATACTACCAGGAATAAATTGCCCGGCATTGTTAATTAGAATATCGGGGGCACCCTCCTCTAAACACCATTGAGCAAATGCCAATACTTCCTCTTTATTGGCCATATCGCAAGACATTCCTTTTATGATACTATTGGGATTAGCTGTTTGTAATTCATTCATTGTATCATACAAGCTTTTTTCTCCCCTGCTACAAAGCAAGAGGGTATTGCCTTCTTTAGCAAACTTTTCGGCAATGGCTTTTCCAATCCCTTTAGAAGCTCCAGTTACTAGTATATTCATCTATTAAAGTTACTAACTTTACCCTATGCAATACAGGCACTTATTTTTTGATTTAGATCATACACTTTGGGACTTTGATACTAATTCAAAAGAAGCATTGAAGGATTTATATGATATCAATCAATTACACCAAAAAGGGATTGAGCAATTTGATGATTTTTTTGAACGATATAGTTTCCACAATCACTTATTATGGGAAAGATATGCCAAAGGCCAAATTAAACAAGATGAGCTTAGGTGGAAAAGAATGTATTTAGCTATGCTCGATTTTAAATTTGCCGATGAAAAATTATCTCGTTCTATGGGAGTTGAATTTTTAGATATACTTCCAAATAAAAACAAGCTCTTTCCTTATACCCATGAAATCTTGGGATACTTACCCGAGAACAAATATATCCTTCATTTAATTACCAATGGCTTTGAAAAAGTGCAACAACATAAATTAGCTAAGAGTAATATTGCCAATTACTTTACCGAAATGATTACATCGGAAGTAAGCAATAGTCTAAAACCTAATAAAGAAATTTTTGATTATGCACTCAGTAAAACTGGAGCAAAAACAAGAAATAGTATAATGATTGGGGATAATTTAGAGGCCGATATTCAAGGTGGAATAAATGCAGGTTTAGATACTATTTTTGTAAATCATATTAATGCAGCTCCACATATTCAACCTACATATACCATTTTTCATTTAAAAGAATTAGAGCAAATTCTTTAAGACAAAAAAAACCCGTCCCGATTTTATCGGTACGGGTACGTAACAATTGGGGGGATTGATTATGCTTTTTTAGTTGTTGTTGTTTTCTTAGCCGCATCTTTCTTGCAGCAATCTTTCATTTCTTTTCCTTTCATATCGCACTTCATTTCTTTACCTTCTTTTGCACAATCTTTTCCTTTTGCGCATTTTTTTCCATCACCGTGTGCGAATGCTACACCACTCATTAAGAATGCAGCTGTTGCAAATAAGAACGCTTTTTTCATATGATTTGTTTTTAATTTGATTATGAAATTACCGATTTTGTTGAATTTTTCCGCAGATTTATTGTTAAATTCCTAAGCGACTGATTACCAACTAGCAAGAACAGTCACTCCTCCTTTTACTACCTGATTCAGTTCTACATTCACTTTGGTGCCTATAGGCAACAACACGTCTACCCTACTTCCGAACTTAATGAACCCGTACTCATTGCATTGGATGGCTTTTTGTCCAACAGCAGAATAGTTACATATTCTTTTTGCCAAAGCCCCTGCTATTTGTTTAAATAAAATTTCACCGTATTGATTCTTAACAGCTACACTCCAACGCTCATTTTCAGTTGAAGACTTAGGATGCCAAGCAACCAAATATTTTCCTTTATGGTACTGGTTGTAAGTTACTTCGCCATTCATAGGATATCTGTTCACATGCACATTAGCAGGACTCATGAAAATACTCACTTGTATTCTCTTGTCTTTAAAGTATTCTACATCGGTTATCTCTTCAATTACAACCACTTTACCATCTGCAGGGCAAATAATTTTACTATCATCTAAAGTGTGTATACGATTCGGTATTCTGAAAAAAGAAATAATAAAAAGAAACAATGCCAATGTTGCAAAGAAAATGATCATTGCCACAGTTGGAAATGAAGCACTTAAAAAGCTAAATGATATAAGGTTAATTGCCCCAAACAATAAGGCTGTTATAGCAATGGTTTTGTATCCTTCCCTATGTATAGTCATAAAAATTAATAATTAAAGTGCAAATGTATGGTTGGAATAAGATACTCTTAGAAAAAAAGAAATAAAACAATCCAAACAGCTGGTATGGCAATCAATAATGAGTCAAATCGATCTAAGAAACCGCCATGTCCTGGCATAAAACTTCCACTGTCTTTTACCCCCGCTTTTCGTTTGATCTTGCTTTCCAATAAATCGCCCAAAGTTCCTGCTATAGCGGCTGTTAGCGATATGGCTACAAGAGTTTGATAAGGAAGATTCCAGAAAAAATTTCCAGAAAAGCTTACTACTATTACTGCTAAAATCATCCCCCCATAAGTACCTTCCTTGGTCTTTTTGGGGCTAATAGGGCTTAATGGGGTTTTCCCAATTAAAGACCCTACTAAATAAGCCATAGTGTCGTTAATCCAAATGGAAGCTATGATCACCATGGGTAAAATCCAATCTGGTCCTTTAAAAAATTGAACACTATGGTCGTATAAATCTACCATCATGGCACATGGAATGGTAATGTATAATACGCCTAAGGCTGAATATAAATTAACAGGATATCCCAATTTAGGCCTGTAAAAAAAAATGGTGACCAACAACACAATGATGAGTAAATAAATAATAAATGAACCCCAATACCATAGTGGTAAAGATTGGTACAAAGTGCCCTTCCCTGCTATGATAAGCATCACCCAAAAACTGCCTAAAATATTTTGTGATTTATATATAATAGGAGCGCCTGCGTAAGTAGCGTTTATTTTCCCCATTAATTGATGGTATTCAACCAAACAGCCCACCATAATAATTGAAAACAAGACCAAAAAACTCCACTGATTGTAGAAAAGGCCACCGAGCATTACTAATACAAATACCACCGCAGTGATTGCCCTGGTTTTTAATGTTTGAAGATTTAATGCCATAATAAAGCGAAGATAAGGTTAGCGTGGCTACTGGCTAAATGTCTGTTGTATCAATTGTAATGCGGTATCTTTTAAATGAACGGGCACATAAATTTCGGCCTCACCCAATACCGGGTAACTACTATCTTGTTTATTCAATTGCTGAACAGGTATTTGATTCTCTAATAACATGCCTTCCACTATGCTTGCTTCTGCTAAACTTTTGGTTGCAAAAATTTTAGTCCACTGATTCATTGGTTAAAGTTAATTCCTGCTTAGTTATAATTTGGTTTCTTTCCTTTTTTAAAAATAATAGTGCAGGTATAACAATGAGCAAACCAAAGATTCCGTACCAAATTGGCATAGTTTCATCCATAGCTTCTTTGATTGGTTTACCCATTTGGGTGTACACATAAATTTGAATAACCACTACCGCATTATTTAAAAAGTGCATTAAGATGGCCAACCATAAATTACTGGTTAAATAATAAATAAGGCCTAATACCACCCCTAAAGCAAC
>JBKBWE010000001.1:0-15849 GCA_046289145.1 Sediminibacterium sp. | reverse complement strand
CCTTGGCAAGAAACCAAAATAAGAAGCATGTATGGCACTAAATAAAATAGAAGAGATAATGATTCCTACTGCAGCATTTTTAGTGAGGCCCACTAAAACTCGCTGAAATCCTGCTCTAAACAATACTTCTTCAAAAATGGCAGGAGCTACTGCAATAACTAATAGTCCTAGCAATAGATCACCCATATTTTTCATAGTAGCCAGGGTAATCATAGTTTGCTGATACTCATTTTCCAACTTCCTTGCTTTTGCTAAAAAGTCCGCAGGCATGGGAATAAGTTCGTTAATGGCAGATAATGATCCACTTAAAAAAAGTGCTCCAAAAGAAATAACCCCAACAGCAATTACTTGCTTAATATTGATATGACTATTAAATCCTAGGGTTTGAAATGCATTTTTATGTGCAATTTTAGCAACAGCCCAGGCGGGGATAAAAAAAGCAATAAAAGTGGTTAATGCATTGGCAAAGCGAGAAAATTGAACGTTTTCAGGCTTCATTAAGGCATCGGGAACTTGCAAAAATGGCACATGAAGTAGCACAGAAGTTAGCCAACTCATCAATAATCCACTTAAAATTAATCCCACTCCTAAAAAGCCCAAAAGCATCGCAAACTGACTAGAATAGGCAACAACAGGTTTCTGATTCATCAAATTGAGTAATAAGGTTGTAAATTTGCGTTTCCTTTTGTTTTCTGCAAAGCATTAAATGATAAAAGGTAGCTTATTGCAATATGGTAAAAATAGATGAAATAGTACTGCCTGATTTTCCTCTTTTATTGGCGCCAATGGAAGATGTGAGTGATCCGCCATTTAGAGCAGTGTGTAAAGACAATGGGGCAGACCTAATGTATACTGAGTTTATTAGTAGCGAAGGGCTTATTAGAGATGCCATTAAAAGTCGTCAAAAATTAGACATATTTGAATATGAGCGCCCAGTTGGTATACAAATATTTGGGGGGGATGAAGAAGCATTATCATTGAGTGCAAAGATTGTAGAAACAGTTAACCCCGATTTATTAGATATCAATTTTGGATGCCCTGTAAAAAAAGTGGCCTTAAGAGGAGCCGGTGCTGGGGTTTTAAAAGATATAGACTTAATGGTACGCTTAACAGAAGCGACTGTTAAAAGCACTAAACTTCCGGTTACTGTTAAAACCAGACTAGGTTGGGACGATCAGAATAAAAATATTGAAGAAGTTGCCGAAAGGTTGCAAGATGTAGGCATCAAAGCTTTGGCCATACATGGTAGAACTAGGGCCCAGATGTATAAAGGGGAAGCAGATTGGACCCTGATTGCTAAAGTGAAAAATAACCCTAGAATTAAAATACCCATTTTTGGTAATGGCGATATTGATAGCCCACAAAAAGCCAAATTATACAAAGAACGTTATGGCGTTGATGGCATCATGATTGGTAGAGCAGCCATTGGATATCCTTGGATATTTAGAGAAATTAAACACTATTTAGCAACAGGAGAAATATTGCCAGCACCCACTTTAGCAGAAAGAGTAGCAGTTTGTAAAAAGCATTTACGCAAATCGGTAGAATGGAAAGGGCCAAAAGTGGGCATTTTTGAAATGCGCAGGCATTATACCAATTACTTGAAGGGATTGCCAGGCATCAAAGATTACAGGGCCCGCCTAGTTATTTTAATGGAACCAGCAGAAATTGAATCGGTATTAGATGAAGTTACTGCCAACTATGAAGGATACGAGTTTGAACGCATGCCAATTGAGTTAATTGACTATCACCAAAAATGCCCTATTAATTAATCGGAATATCTTTCGGAGAAACCCATTGAGAATAATAACTATCCAATACTCCATTTTCATTAATGAGGTATTTTGAAAAATTCCAATCGGGTTGTTTATTGCACCAACCGTTTTTTGCAGGGTTGGTTAACCATTGGTAAACCGTTTGCTGATTGGCTCCTTTAATCACTTGGCCTTTTTTCATGAGCTGGAAACTAACACCATAGTTTATTTTACAAAAAGCCGCAATGTCTTCATCCGATTTTTTCTCTTGGTCTTTAAAATCATTGGCAGGAAAGCCAATAATCACTAGATCTTTACCAAATTGCTGGTGCAATTTCTCTAACTCTTCATATTGTCCAGTATAACCACAATCGCTGGCTGTATTTACTAATAAAACTTTCTTGCCTTTTAATTCATTAAAATACAAAGTGTCTCCATTGTTCTTAATAGCTTTCAAATCATAGAAAGATTCAGCAGGCTTTGCTTGATCTTTATTGAGTAAAATATTTTTAGATTGTCCAGTAAGTTTCCCTACGAACATAATAATGGGATAAGCAGTTTTCAGTAAAGATTGTTTCCAGGTCATTTGAGGTTTTTTTATCAGCAGGCCAGCAATTGCCAACACTGCAATAAGAAAAATAAGCATTCGCTTCATATACGTTTATTCAATTAAAAAGGTTTAGACCTGAATACTAATTTATCCTACCAACCATTTTAATAATTTCAATTTTCCAGTAAATGGTGGGTATTTTAATGCAGGATCAAACCAGGTAGGTGTTTTCATCACTGCTTTTTTATGGCTAAAAGTTTCAAAACTATACTTACCATGATAGGCACCCGTTCCACTAAATCCTCTTCCGCCAAAAGGCAAATTGGGATTGGTTAAATGAAGGGTTGCCGTATTTACACAAGCGCCCCCTGCAGGAACCGCATGCAACCATGCCTGCTCTTTAGCTGAGCTCCCCGTGAAAATATAAAATGCCAATGGATTCGGATTTTTTGCTATGATGGCTTTGGCTTCCTCCATAGTATTAAAACTAAGAATAGGTAAAATAGGGCCAAAAATTTCATCCCTCATAATGGTTGAATCAACAGAAACCCCGTCTAAAATAGTGGGCTCTATATAAAGAGAGGCAGCATCATATTTACCACCATATACAATGGTTCCGTCAGATAAATACTGAACAATTCGATTGAATTGTTTTTCATTAATGATTCTTCCATACCCCTCTTCATTTGCAGCATCATTGCCATAAAATTGAGGTATCGCTTTTTTAAGCGCTTCTATCAACGCTACCCTTTTAGATTCATGCACCAATACATAATCAGGAGCCACACACATTTGTCCTGCATTTGAATATTTGGGCATGGCAATTCTTTTTGCTGCAATAGTTATATTGGCATCTTCTTCTACTACACAGGGACTCTTCCCACCCAATTCTAAAGTAACAGGCACTAAATTTTCAGCCGCCATTTTATAAATGATTTTTCCTACGCTGGTACTGCCTGTATAAAAAACATGATCAAAAGCAAACTGATTCATCATTGTAGGAATCACCGTAGCTCCATCACCAGGAACATATAATACTTGCTCAGGGGGAAATACGGCATGAATGATTTTTTCCATTACTGCCGCAGTGGCGGGAGCAAACTCGCTGGGTTTTAATACCACTGTATTTCCTGCGGCAAGGGCCCCCATAAGTGGTGTAAACAATAATTGAAAAGGGTAATTCCAAGGACCAATGATCAAGACCACACCCAAGGGCTCTCGCATCACTTTAGAGCTAGAAGGGAGATTCAATAAATTAGTGGGCACTGCTTCAGGCTCCATCCAAGATTTTAAATTGGCCAAAGTATCTTTTAACTCCGCCATAAAAAACCCATTTTCTGTTACCCAGCACTCTTCTTTGCTTTTATGTAAATCGGCATAGAGCGCAGCATAAATAGCATCCTCATGTTCTTCTACTGCTTTCTTTAAATTCAAGAGTTGCTGCTTTCTAAAAGCATAGGGTCTGGTAGCGCCAGATTCAAAAAAATGTCGCTGTTGTTGAAGTTGTGCTATAAGGGCTTGCATTCATCAATTATTTAGATGAACAAGTTAGTTAAATCTGTATATTCATACTTCACAATTGCTCCATATGAAAAAGAAAGAAAAAGCTGTTGTAAACACAGAAAAACAATCAGAACAAACCAATTCCCGCAGATCGTTCCTGCGAAATGCAGGTCTTGCTGCAGCAGGGTTTTACATTGTTCCCCGTCATGTTTTAGGACGAGGGTTTGTTGCCCCTAGTGATAAACTTCAAATTGCTGGCATAGGTGCTGGAGGAAAAGGAGAAAGTGACTTGTGGAGTTTCTACAACAGTGGTAAAGCAGATATTGCTTTTTTATGTGATGTAGACGACAGACAGTCCAAAAAAAGCAGAGAGCGTTATCCAAAAGCCAAGTACTATAAAGACTATCGAGAAATGCTCGATAAAGAGCATAAATATTTTGATGCAGTTTCTGTTTCAACGCCAGACCATATGCATGCCATACAAGGCTTGGCAGCTATGCAGTTGAAAAAACATGTGTACATACAGAAACCATTGTCTCATAATATTTCTGAAGCAAGAGAATTAACAGAAGCTGCACACAAATACAAAGTTGTTACACAAATGGGTAACCAGGGTGCCAGTGGAGATGGAGTTAGAAAACTAATTGATTGGTACAATGCAGGTTTAATTGGAGACGTGCATACCATCTATTGTTACACAGACAGACCAGTGTGGCCACAGGGAGTGGGTTGGCCTACAACCAAAGGAACTGTTCCAGAAGGTTTAGATTGGAATCTATGGCAAGGTGTTGCGCCTGCAAAAGATTATGT
Source organism: Sediminibacterium sp. (assembly GCA_046289145.1). GTDB lineage: Bacteria > Bacteroidota > Bacteroidia > Chitinophagales > Chitinophagaceae > Sediminibacterium. The sequence goes on along the minus strand of JBKBWE010000001.1, from coordinate 11,232 downwards.
GGATGGCCTGTTGCCATTTAATTGGAGAGGCTGGTGGGATTACGGTACCGGTGCATTGGGAGATATGGCTTGTCATATCATGGCCCCAGCTTTTGCAGTATTAGGATTAGGATATCCTGTTTCTGCGGAGTGTAGTGTTGCCACCAGGTATTTACAACCATGGACACGCGCTTATTATCCTGAAAGCTGTCCTACTGCATCACATATTATCTTAACCTTTAAAGGACAGAATGGAAAGCCTGATGTAAAACTACATTGGATGGATGGAGGAATTCAACCTGCACGTCCAGAAGAATTAGGACCTAATGAAATGATGGGAGATGGTGGTAATGGCGCCATTTTTGAAGGAACAAAAGGTAAAATGATTTGTGGCACTTATGGTGCTTTACCTAATTTATTGCCAACATCTAAGAGCAAGGAATATGATAATGTACCACAAACAATCAAGCGTGTACCTAAAGGCGATAATGGGCACTACGCAGCATGGGTTGAAGCTGCAATTGCTGGTTATGGTTCACCCGAAGAAAAAGAATTAAGTTCTAATTTTAATATTGCTGGTCCTTTAACGGAGAGTGTGTTAATGGGTAACTTAGCTATTAGAAGTTTTGATATTCAAAAGAAATCAGCTTCAGGCAGAGCATCTTATCCTGGTAGAAATATCAAACTACTTTGGGACGGACCTAATATGAAGATCACCAACTTTGATGAAGCCAATCAGTTTGTGAAAAAAGAATATAGATCATTCTAAATTTAAATACCTATTTCGAACAAACCCGCATAGAAGAATTTTTTATGCGGGTTTTTATTTTAAAAAAAGGTAAAGCCCATCGAAACAAAAATGGGCTAGCTCGTTTAGCTAACCCATCTTATATACTAGATTATGAATGAATTTTTAGATTGAGAATTCCTTCATGTATGCCGCATTCTTTTCTGCACTTTCCATTGGATTGGTTCCAGTAAATGCTTCTTGCTCAACAATATGGTGTTGCATACCGTATTTCTTCATCTGACCAAGTATCTTTTTGAAATCGATACCACCTTTACCAATCTGACAAGATTCAATGCCTTTAGCGGTTTTGGTTTGGTCTTTTACATGGCAAAGCCTGAATCGGTTTGGATATTTTTTAGCCCATGCAATTGGATCTTCATTGGCAGCAACTACCCAATAAATATCCATTTCAAAATCTACTAAACCTGCATCAGTTCCTTCCATCATTACAGTTTGTGGAACCTGTCCGTCTAATACTTTGAAAGAGTAATCGTGGTTGTGGTAAGCAAAACGAATTCCATTTTTCTTACAAATTTCACCGCTCTTATTAAACTCGTCGTTGAAACGTTTGAAATCGTCAATTGATTTTTGTGCTCCCTTGTAAGGACAAATCAAATACTTCACACCAACTTCAGCAGCCTCTGCAGCTTTGCGTTCAAAATCTACGGTGTTATTAGAGTGAGCAGAAACCAAGCTCATACCCAAATCGTCCATATATTTTTTAAACTCGGTATTTTTCCAACCCCAGAAAAATCCTTTAGGGCCTTCAAAACTTTCAATCTGTTTATAACCATAAGAAGACAATTTTGCCAGCGTACCTTTGGCATCTTTCATCATATCTTCTTTAACAGTCCAAAGTTGTAAACCAAATGCAGAAAGTTTTTTTGTTTCACCTAAAGTGTGCAGGAAAGTAGATTTTCCAACAAAGGGTAAACTTAAACCTGCAGCAGCAAGGCTTGCTGTTTTTAAGAAATCTCTTCTATTATTACTCATACATTTTTTTTAAATAATCAACAAAGCATACTATTACAAATTTGATGCCATCCAACTAGGTTGCCCAAGCTTTGTCTCCTTTTTTGTAATCAACACATCCTTCAAACTTGCCTGGAACAGCAACATAGCGCAATACTTTTGTTGCACCTACTTCAGATGTAAAGAAGCCCCATAAAGTAAGCTCTTTCATCATTCTAAAATAATGAGGCATTTCTTCGGGCTTTTTCTTTTCTTGAAAAGCTTTGGCTTCTGCATCTAATTCGGTTAATAATTTAGTGCGTTCTTCTGCATTGGCTTCCATAAAGGCTTTGCCAATTTTTGCTTTTGAATCTTTAAATTTCAATGCGGCCATACCCTCCATAAATACCTTGGCTTCCGCGGGTTTATAACAATCTTTTACTATTACTGTCATAAACTCACCCACATTAGCTTCTTTGGCACCAGGTGTATTGGTTTTAGGCAAAATAGTTTCTGCTACTTCATTTAAAAAAGCAATGTCTTCAGGAGTAAATGCTACTGCATCACCCGCTGTTGATTTACAGCCAGATAAAAAAGCTTGTGAACCCAAAATAGTGCCACCCAGTAAAAGGGCAACGCTGGATAATGCTTCTCTTCTATTCATCATGATAAATGCATTTAATAATTTATAAATTTCCTTTTTTCAATTCGCTTACTGCAAAGTCTGCGGCTCTAGCAGTGAATGCCATATAAGTTAATGATGGATTAACGCAAGCAGCTGATGTCATGAAAGATCCATCTGTAACAAACACATTTGGTGCATCCCAAATTTGGTTATGTTTATTTACTACTGATGTTTTTGGATCAGCTCCCATTCTTGCTGTACCCATTTCATGAATACCACGACCCAATACTGCATTGGCATCATATCCTTTAACGTCTTTAACCCCAGCATTGGTAAGCATTTCAATGGCATCGGCCAACATGTCTTTGCGCATCTTCATTTCATTCTCTTTCAATTCAGCGTCAATTTTCAACACATTCAAACCCCATTTATCTTTTACCGTTTTATCAAGGGTTGCGAAATTTTTGTGGTCTGGTAAAACCTCACCAAAGCCCATCATACCCATGCTCCAGCCACCTGGTTCAGAAATAGCTTCTTTGAAATCTGCACCAATAGTGAATTCGGCAACTTTACTACCCCATCCACCTCTATTACCACTACCTTGGTAACCAAAGCCTCTTAAATAATCGCGCTTATCACTGCCAATATTTTGATAACGTGGAATGTAAATACCATTGGCTCTTCTACCGAATGTATATTTATCTTCATAACCCTCCATTCTTCCGCCAGCACCTACACCCAAATGGTGATCCATAATATTATGACCTAACTCACCACTACTACTTCCTAATCCACCTTCCCAAACATCTGTTGCAGAATTCATTAGAATCCAAGCAGAGTTTAAAGTAGAAGCGTTTAAGAAAATAATTTTAGCATTGTATACATAAGTCTTATTGGTCTCCGCGTCTAAAATTTCAACTCCAGTTGCACGCTTTTTGTCTTTATCGTACAAAATTTTAGTAACAATACTCCAAGGTCTTAAAGTAAGATTACCTGTTTTCATAGCTGCAGGTAAAGTTGAGCTTTGTGTGCTGAAATATGCACCAAATGGGCATCCCAACCAACATTTGTTTCTAAACTGACAAGCAGATCTTCCTTCTAGTTCTTGTGTTATATTAGCAGTACGACCAATAATCATCGCACGCTGACCTTTATAATATTCCTTTAATCTTTGAGCTACATCTTTTTCTACACAGGTCATTTCCATAGGAGGCATGAATTGACCATCGGGCAAAACAGATAATCCGTCTCTATTTCCACTAATACCCGCAAATTTTTCTACGTAATCGTACCATGGTTCAATTTCTTTGTAACGAACTGGCCAATCAACTGCAATCCCATCTTTGGCATTGGCTTCAAAATCTAAATCGCTCCAACGATAGCTCTGCCTACCCCACAACAAAGAACGACCACCCACATGATATCCTCTGAACCAATCGTATCTTTTTACTTCCACATAAGGGCTTTCGGTATCTTTTACCCACATACCATAGGTTTGTTCATTCAAAGGATAATCACGGTCGAGCACCTGATTTTGCGCAATCATTTCCTGCGTTTTCCTTCCGTGGTGCGGATAATCCCATGCTTCTTTGTTGGCATTCACGTAATCTTTTACGTGTTCAATATTGCGTCCCCTCTCGAGCATCAATACTTTTAAGCCTTTTTCTGTAAGCTCTTTTGCTGCCCAGCCTCCGCTGATGCCGGAGCCAATCACAATCGCGTCAAAATTTTGTTCAGCCATGTTGGTTGTTTAAGCGTTGATAGATATTGTAAAGATTGATTTTAAATATTACAGATGTCAATTGCCTTTTTAAGTGAACCAATTTTATCTTTTGCAATGGGAATAAACTCTTGTGCTACATATCCAGTAAAGCCAGTAGCAGCAATAGCTTTCATGATTGCAGGATAATATAATTCTTGTGAGTCATCAATTTCATGTCTGCCAGGAACACCAGCAGTATGGTAATGACCTATATATGGTGCACTTGTTTTAATGGTTCTTATAACATCGCCCTCATCAATTTGCATATGATAGATATCGTACAACAACTTGAAATTTTCAGAACCAATTTGCTTGCACAAATCAACACCCCAAGGCGTTTTGTCGCACATATAGTCTTTATGATCAACTTTGCTATTCAGCAATTCCATAATGATGGTAACGCCTCTTTTTTCAGCAAGTGGCATAATTTTCTTTAACCCATCCGCACAGTTTTTTAGCCCTGTAATATCATCCATTCCATTTCTATTACCACTAAAACAAATCAGGTTTTTATAACCGGCGTCGGCTACTAAATTGATATGCTCGGTATAGTTTTTAATGAGGGTATCATGGTATTGAGGATCGTTCCATCCCTTTACCAGACTTATTTCTGCGCCATTGCACATGGTAGACATCATGCCATGTTTCTTTAATATAGGCCAATCTTTTGGACCTACTAAATCAATGCCAGTAATCCCTATTTTTTTTGCTTCAATACAAAGATCATCTAAGGATAAGTCACTGAAGCACCAACGGCAAACAGCGTGATTGATATTTCCTTTCATAGTTGTTGAAACTGTGGCACAAGATGCTAAAGTTGGAATTAACGGAGCCGATGCAACAGCAACAGAACCGGTAATAATGTTTTTTATGGCAGAACGCCTATTGGGCAAATTTTTCATACAGCAATTAGAACCCTAATATAATTATTTGTTTGCATCAAAACACTAGGAATTTTATAAATCCTTCAATAAGCCGAATCATTCGGTAAACAGATTGCAACAATGATTAATCAGTGTTAAATGAATATAATCGGTGAGAATGTTTAAATTAGTGCTCCTTTAAAAAATACAAATCACAATAAAATAAATACTATGCCTAGAAAATTAAGAATGGGAATGGTGGGTGGAGGTAAAGATGCTTTCATTGGTGCTATCCACCGTATGGCTGCCAATATGGATGGACAAATAGAATTGGTATGTGGTGCGTTAAGCATCAACCCTACAATTGCTCAAGAGTCTGGTGAAATGTTGTATTTACCAAAAGATCGCATTTACCTTACTTATGATGAAATGATTACTAAGGAAGCAGCCCTTCCCGCAGATAAACGCATGGACTTTGTTACCATTGTAACACCCAATTTTGCGCATTTTGCACCAGCAATGATGGCTTTGGAACATGGATTTCATGTAGTGATAGAAAAGCCTATCACTTTTACATTGGAAGAAGCTAAAAAATTAAAAGCGGTAGTAGCAGAAACAGGATTAACGCTCTGCTTAACACATACCTATTCTGGATATCCAATGGTTAAACAAGCTAAGGCCATGGTGGCTGAGGGCGCTTTAGGAAAAATTAGAAAAGTATGGGTAGAGTACCCACAAGGATGGTTGAGTAAACTCAGCGAAAGAGAAGGCAATGCCCAAGCAGCTTGGAGAACCGATCCTAAAAAATCGGGCAAGAGTGGAAGTATGGGAGATATAGGCACGCATGCAGCTCATTTAGCAGAATATATAACAGGTGCACAAATCACCAAACTATGTGCAGACCTCAATACCAAAGTGGAAGGGCGTTTGTTAGACGATGATGGATCGGTGCTATTGCATTTCAGCAATGGCGCATCAGGTGTATTGATGGCATCGCAGGTTGCAGCAGGCGAAGAGAACGCATTGAAGATTCGTGTATATGGAGAAAAAGGTGGATTAGAATGGGCGCAAATGGAACCCAATACACTTATTGTAAAGTGGCTAGAAGCACCGATGCAAATATTACGTGCAGGCGCTAATTACACCGATCGCTTGTCTAGTTTTGCTACTAGCAATTGCAGAACACCAGGCGGACATCCAGAAGGATATTTAGAAGCATTTGCGAATATCTATAAGAACTTTACCGCAACGGTTCAAGCAAAAATTGATGGCACTACACCCACCAAAGAACAATTGGATTTTCCAGGTGTAGAAGATGGAATTAGAGGTATGGCATTTATAGATAATGTGGTTGCTTCTGCACAATCCGATTTAAAGTGGACAGAATATAAAATCTAAATAATGACGAATATTAAAGGACCGGGTATTTTTCTGGCTCAGTTTATGGGCGACACCGCCCCGTTTAATTCATTGGCATCTATATGCCAATGGGCAGCTTCATTAGGATTCAAAGGAGTGCAAATTCCTTCTTGGGATGCGCGTTGTATTGATTTACAAAAAACAGCAGAAAGCAAAACCTATGCGGATGAAATTAAGGGGATTGTAGCCGCCGCTGGTTTAGAAATCACTGAATTATCGACCCACTTACAAGGACAACTGGTAGCCGTAAACCCAGCGTATGATGCGTTATTCGACGGCTTTGCTCCCGAAGGCCTAAGAGGAAATCCTAGTGCAAGAACAGCATGGGCTGTGCAACAATTAAAGTATGCAGCCAAAGCGTCTCAAAACCTAGGACTCAATGCCCACGCTACTTTCAGCGGAGCTTTATTGTGGCAAACCGTTTACCCTTGGCCTCAACGACCAGCAGGATTAGTAGAAACAGGATTTACTGAACTGGCAAAAAGATGGATGCCAATACTCAATGAATTTGATGCGCATGGAGTAGATCTTTGTTATGAAATACATCCAGGAGAAGACTTACATGACGGTGTTACTTATGAACTGTTCTTAGAAAAAGTAAACAATCATCCACGTGCTTGTTTGTTATACGATCCCTCCCATTTTGTACTACAGTGCTTAGACTATAAAGCATATATAGATCATTATCATGAACGCATTAAAATGTTTCACGTAAAAGATGCAGAGTTTAACCCAACAGGTAAACAAGGTGTTTATGGTGGCTATCAAGGTTGGGTAGATAGAGCAGGACGCTTTAGATCATTAGGAGATGGGCAAGTAGATTTCAAAACCATTTTCAGTAAACTAGCGCAGTATAATTATACAGGTTGGGCGGTAATGGAATGGGAATGTGCATTGAAGCACCCTGAAACAGGTGCAGCAGAAGGAGCACCATTTATTCAACAACATATTATTCGAGTAACCGATAAAACATTTGATGATTTTGCTGGAACCGGATCAGACGAAAATTTTAATAAAAAAATATTAGGTATCAACTAACTTTAACGAGTGCGCACGAATAGGTGTAGCAATTTTACATTTTAAACAAACGATTATGAAAAAGTACTTAGTGCTATTTGCCATTACCGGGTTAGTAGCTGCTGCATGTGGCGGTAGTGAAGAAAAGAAAGAAGATAAAGCATCGGAAACTGCACCAACAGCTGCTCCAGTGGCCGACTTAAGCAGTAATCCAGACTACACGAAAGGATTAGAATTGGTTGGAAAATCAGATTGCTTAACCTGTCATAAAGTAAACGATAAATTGATTGGACCATCTTACAAAGATGTTGCCAACAAATACGAAGCAACGGAAGAAAATATCAGTATGCTAGCAGGTAAAATCATCAAAGGCGGTAAAGGTGTTTGGGGTGAAGTGCCAATGACACCGCATCCTCAAGTAAGTGAAGAAGATGCAAAAGCAATGGTGAAATACGTTTTACTACTTAAGTAATTTACATGACTAATCTACTATGGATCACTGCCATTGCAGTTGCATTGGTATCAACACCTTCAAAAGGTAAATGGATCAAGTTGTTTGATGGAAAAACCACCAATGGTTGGAAAACCTATGCCAAAGACAGTATTGGTGGTGCATGGAAAGTACAAGACGGTGTTTTGTATTTAGATTCCAAAGCGAAGAAAGAACAGAAGCTAGGCGGGGGTGATATTATTCATGAAAAATCATTTGGAGATTTTCATTTGAAACTTGAATGGAAGATTTCAAAAAATGGCAACAGCGGCATCATATTTTGGGCACAGAATGATCCTGCTAAATACAAAGCAGTTTGGCATACAGGGCCAGAGATGCAAGTATTAGACAATGGAGGACATCCTGACGCAAAAATCAGAAAACACCGCGCTGGAGATTTATATGATTTAATTGAAGGACCAGATACTGCTGTTAAACCAGTGGGAGAATGGAATAAAACAGAAATCATTGCAAAAGATGGAACACTTGAACTAAAACTCAATGGCGTAACCACTGTTAAAACCAGTTATGGAGATGAAATTTGGTACAGCTTAATAGGCAACAGCAAATTCAAAACCATGGCTGCATTCGGAAGAACTTTTAGTGGACATATTGCTTTACAAGATCACGGAGATGATGTATGGTTTCGCAATATCCAAATTAGAGAATTATAATGCCGACCCTGAACCACGAGTACTTTATGCAACAAGCATTAAAGGAAGCGCAAGCAGCTTTTGATGCGGATGAAGTACCCGTGGGCGCAGTGGTGGTAATGAACAATCAAATTATTGCAAGGGCACACAATCAAGTAGAACTCTTAAATGATTCTACCGCCCACGCAGAAATACTAGCACTCACATCTGCCTACAGCTCACTAGGAGCAAAATATTTACCAGAAGCTACTTTGTATGTTACAGTTGAACCCTGCATCATGTGTTGTGGGGCAATCTACTGGGGCAAAATAGGCAGCATCGTCTATGGTGCTTCTGATGAAAAAAATGGCTATCGGCATCTCACTAAAGAGCAATGGCCTTTTCATCCAAAAACTGAATTAATTGCTGGTATTCTTGAAGCAGACTGTGCTTTTTTAATGAAGTCTTTTTTTAGATCGAAGCGATAACTGCTTCAGCTTACACAAACCCTGCTCAAACAGTCACTTCATTCGCTGCCGATTATTGCATCATACTCAACCAATCACTTCATTCGCCGCCGATTATTGCATCTACTTATTCTAAGGCTTACTAATGCATGCAATAATCGAATGCTCATTTTCGTGATTGTTTGAGCAATGATTGAATTTGTTGCCCACTGAAAAGTTAATTGTATATTTTAACAGTGTAAATGTTTGGAGTTAAATTGAGGTTTGTAAATTACAAATGCAGGTATGTCTAAAATGCGAATGATTAAACAACTACAAATTTGTTGGCTTTTCTACAAAAGCTTTGCTGTAGCATCGTTGTTTTTTACTTTATGTTGCATTAGTTTATTTTGTAAATATGAGTTCAGTGTTTTCTCAGGAATTTTTTGGTTCAAGTTTTTCACAGGATTGATTATTTATTATTTCGTGAATGACTTTAGAAAAAAGGAGTATTATTTCTATTACAATTTAGGCATTTCGAAAAGACAACTTTGGGTAACCACACTTGGTTTTGACTTCAGCGTTTTTATTCTATCCATCATTCTAATCAGTAATGTAAAATGATTCAACAATTAGAAGCCGATGGAATTCAACTGCAGTTTGGTGGTCGAGTCATTTTATCAGATGTATACCTTAGATGTTCAATGGGCTCCATCCTTGGCTTGCTAGGCAGAAACGGTTCGGGCAAGTCCTGCCTTTTACAAGCTATCTTTGGAACACTATCCTGCGAAAAATCTATCCGAATCAATAGGGTTTCATGTAATGAAGCTTATAAACAAGCTAGTTTAATCAGCTATCTGCCGCAGTTTCACTTTATTCCAAATAGTTTGTCCCTGAAAGATATATTTAAACTATACGCATTGAACTATACTGTATTTGAGCATCAGTTTCCATCTATCAACATACCCATGCATCAAGCCTTCAGGAATTTATCTGGAGGAGAAAAACGATTGATTGAAATCTATATAATTGTAGAATCAACTACACAGTTTGCACTCTTAGACGAACCTTTTACTTTTTTGAATCCAATTCAAATAGAAGCTGTAAAGTCCTATATTAAATCTAAAACAACAACCAAGGGATTTATTATCACCGACCATTTATACAAACATATCTTAGACATCAGTAATACCAATTATGTATTAGCAAATGGCAAGACGAATTTAATGGATCAATTCAGCGATATTAAAAGGCTTGGTTATATTAAAACCTAAGCTATTCTATAAGAAATATCTTTTAAAATAAAATTCAATAAATAGTTCTTTTTTATAGCTAACTCAGTCTAGCTCAAACAAACACGAAAGCGAGCATTCGAGGATTGCATGCATAAGCAAGTCATACAGTAAGTACATGCAATACTCGGCAGCGAGCGAAGTGTTTGCTTGAGCAATGAATGAATTTGTTGTAACGAGGAATTTGATATTAAAGCTTTAATTTCAATTATGATTAAATGGATTCTACCTATACTCACACTTAATCTATATCAGAAAGAGAATATGAAAGAAATCTATCGTTTTTCTACCAAATCAAATTTAAGAGAATGGAGAATAGTGAACGATGGGGTGATGGGTGGATTATCCAGGAGCAATCTTTTAAAGACCAGTGAAGGTTACGGACAATTTTCAGGTCATGTTTCATTGGCAAATAATGGTGGGTTCGCATCTATTCAATTGAACCAATCCGCCACTATTCCTGATAACATTAAATACATTGTTTTACATGTGAAAGGTGATGGTAAGCAATATGAATTTAGACTCAAGAATGATTTATATCAGTCCGTATCTTATGTTCACCCATTTAAAACTTCGGGTGAATGGGAAACCATTCAATTAGCTATTAGTGAATTTTATCCGCAGTATTTTGGTCAAAAATTAAATAGGCCCAATTTCAACTATAAAAACATAGAACAAATCAGCTTCTTAATTTCTAATAAACAAGAAGAAGATTTTAAGCTATTAATTGATGACATAAGCATGAACTAAACATTAAAATATTCAACTAGTGCATCTAGCGTTTCTGTACTTACAGATATGTCTTTGATGATCTCTCCCTTGTGCATTAGTAGAATTCTGGTACTTAATTTTGCTATATGATTTAAATCGTGGCTACTAACTATAATAGTAGTTCTATCATTAACATTCAATTCCTGTAATATTTTAATTAATCTAATTTGCGAACTAGGATCCAAGTTCGCAAAC
>JBKBWE010000179.1:0-6115 GCA_046289145.1 Sediminibacterium sp. | reverse complement strand
TTCTTTTTTGGATCTTGTGTTTTGGTCAAATAGATCAAATGATCTGCATCATATTTCTTTGCTAGTTTAGCGACGGCGTTTACAAGTAGTTCATGCCCTGATGTTGGGGGATTAAGTCTACCCCATGCTAAAACTATGGTATTTTTCTTTTGTTCTAATAATTGCTTAATTGTAATCATTTGTTAATCCCATAAACAAAATATAATTATTATTTATCTAATTTTTTAGACCAGTTATCATCAATAGGCTCTGATTTATAACCGGCTAAGCGAACGTCTATGGGCAATTTTTCTATTTTGTTTAATAGTTTACAAGCAAGACGAGCTTCCTCTTTATCAACATCATACCATAAAGTAATATGAGGCTTAAAATCAGAATAAGAATGATTACAGCCTAACCCCTTTAATCTTGTGTGTATTGCATTAAGTATGTCTGATTTTAGTTTAAGAACAATGCAAGAAGTATTTTCTTCACTTGAATCAAAACATTCAAAACCAACTCCCTGTGCTGCTACTGCAACAGGAAATTCAGATTCAATAATTTGTAAAACTTCGTCGTGATCCAAGTCAGACCACTCAGAATACATTAATGTCACATGTTGTTTATCTGGTGTCACTTTAATACCAGTAGAAACTAGATCATTTGACACCAAATAAACAGATCCATCTACATTTAAAGAAACATAATTGCCAGCAGGTTTAGATATTTCTGCAATGTAATCTTTAAATGTAATCACTTTGCTTCGCCCAATACCTTAAAGAATTCACTCAGTTCTTTCATTTTATATCACCATGCTTTACAAGACCAATATCGTGCTTTTGTTTTTGGTCCAGGGGTTTCGCAATTATGACGAGCTCTAAATGATTTACGCCTACTAGGGATATGCTTCTTAATAGCCATGTTTGGATCACCAAACTCAACCTTAATAACATTTCCTTTTTCATTCTTAACATAAACCTTAGATTTTTTAACATCACCTTTCATAGGTTTATTAAGAGGTACATCTCTTCCTTGATATTCGGCTTCCTCGATAGAAATAATTTCACCCTCCGAGCCGTCTTCAAAAATAAATATATCACCAATCTGCATCTCTTCTGGAATACAGTTTGGGACTACTTTGCCATTCTTTTTCTTCACACCAAGCTGTCTGTAACCCTTCCAGCAAGGGTCTTTATTGGCTTCGCTTAGATATTCTTTGAAAGTAATCATTTCACCACTACCTTATGGACCTCGGTTGCACGAGAACCGCTAATTGTTGGGAACTGGTCGTGTATGTGCTGCATATTTTTAAGGTGATTAGCCGCAATTTCTTTAGCTTCTTCATCCCATTTATCTTGTCTCTTCATTAGTCTGAATGAGCTCTTAGATATAGTACCATCTTCGTGCTTCAGATGAACTTCTACTTTACCTTTAGGGGGTTTAGCTGCCTTAGCTGCATTTAAAAATGCTTGTTCTCTTGAAGTTCGTTGAGCCAATGGTTTGCGCTTTAGCAAGTTGGCATCCATAACTGCTTCGTTTAAGTATTCTTTAAATGTAATCATGTTATAATTCCTCAGGAATGTCTTGCTTTTTAAAGGGTCTGTTCGTAATATTTTTAGCTTTATTTTGACCACCCACGGAGTATTTCGGGCGAAAAGTTCGCATAAGAGAACTCTAGTCTATCAACGAGTTTTACAGCACCTTGATCTGAAATAGCTACATAGCCTTCGGGTGCAGTAACTTTAAACCCATTTTGTGTCTTAAGGAAAGTACCAAGACTAGAAGCTTTATTGAGTTTATTAATCAGCAATTGTTTTGCTTGAGCAATCTTTTTATTAAGTTCAAAAATCTTTACGATTTCTTGTTTTGGGTGTACCAAAAAGAAATTCAGAATCTTTGAACGACGAGCAGATACTGCGTCTTGTGCCTTGGCTGTCTTTTTGTTCTTTAATTCTTTTGTGTATCTATCATCAATGAATTCATAGAACTCATCGACGTGTTTTGCCACATCATCAACTTGCTTACCAGCTCTTACTTTTGAGTTATTGAATATATGTACTAACTCCAGTAAATCACTATCTTTATGTATGGCATTTAGTGTTTGAGCTGATATTGATCTGAACAATGCACCTATCTCTGATAATAAAGAATCGAATTCTTTTCGTTCGGAGTCTGTAAACGTAGCAACACCAGATACATCTTTAAATGTTGCATCTTCCATCCATGCTGTTTGCGTTTTATTAAATTTTTCAACTATAGGTTTACCAAAAGTTGCACTTAAAGAAGCAAGTGAATCACCAGAATAAGAAGTATGCCAAACAATTCCTATATTAGCTTTCTTAATCTTAGAAGCTAATTCAGATTCTTCTGGTACTGCATATACTATTGTATTGGGGTGAAAAGTAATATAATTTTTTCCATCTATTTTTTCTTTTTTAAGATCACGATTTATAAACATAATATCCCCTTGGTATATACCTGATTTTATACCAAGTTTCTTGCATTCGGTGAAAGCTATTTTTAATTTATCTGCTAAATCTCCTGATGTATCTGCATCTATATCAGCATGAGAGTAATATAACTTAGGATTCTTATTAAAAAGTCCCTTTTTAGCTACAAAGAATTTGCCATTTTCGGGATTAATACCAGCAAGTAGACTTGGAGCTCCATCGAATTTAGTAGTTATTTGTTTAGCAGTTCCAGTACTTTGTGCTAGCATATCACGCACATCACGCAAAAAGAAAATAGCTCTGCAAGTGCCCTCTACACCCAAATCAAATACCAAATCCTCAATATGAGTCATGTGGCTATTGACTGCCTCGGTGAGATATTGTTTAAAAGTAATCATAGAATCGAACCTTCATTTACTTCAGCCATTTAGATCTATAAGCCCGCGGAAAAATACCTATCCTAAAATTATCTGCTCTTAATCCCCCGGGGCCCTTATTACCCCTACCCGAGGCGTATCTAGCACCAAAAACAGGTTGATATTCTTTTTCGAAATTAAAATCTCCGTTTTTTTGGGAATGCGTATATTTCAAAGTAGTTCCGGAAATGCTTGGATCTCCCTGCGCGATGAAATGACAATTATTAATCCCAAATTTTGAACTACCAAAATCCATACCCCATACTGATAAACCAATGATTTTATGATCTTTTATTATTTGGAAAACATCTTCTTTAACACCGGATGCTGATAAAGTTGACAAGGTCTGATAAAATGTCAAAGTTTCTGGGTGATTAAAGATATAACTTGAGCTTTTTTCCGAAAGCCCACTATAATTCTGAAAATCCTTTGCAGAAGATCCCATTTTATAGGACATAAAACAATCTGGTACTAATTCGCCATTTCTTTTGCAAACCAAAACCACGTCTGCCTTTGGTTCACCATTAGTCACAGGAATACAACCGATAACATTGGTAAAAGTAAACCCATGAATCTTAATAGTTATACCCTCTAGAGAACCTTTAGATGCTTTTACAATCTCCTCGTTTAAATCAGAAACACATTTTACGTCTGAGGATTCTTTGATGTTTGTAACCAATTTTCCCGAGGCAAATTCACTGGATATCCCAGAAAAACTATTCAATTTGAAAGCAGAAAGATCAATCTTTTCTAATAAACCGTAGAAAGCACTCGAACCTGTTTTCTTAGCTCCCTTTGCTGGCTTGACTAAAATCGTAAACCCACTTGGGATCTTTACATCATGGGGTCTTTCTTTCGTAACTGTTGAGCCAGGGAATAGAGCTAATACTTCAGATGTTTTCTGATTTCTGACGGAAAGGTTATTAACACTTATGTCAACTCTAATGGATTTAGAGTTGAGTGAATAAACTTCAATATCCTTTATAGATTCTTTGAGCTTTTTTATTATTTGTTCTTGAGGAGTCATAGAGTTTCATTTTGAGATTTTACCTAAGTTATTTATTTATAAATAACCCACCTCGTGGGTGGGTTAGTACTGTTAGTTCTCGAAATTAAATTTTCGCTCTTGTTTCAATCTATTGCCAAACTTTGATTTATCAAAAACAGGTGTATCATCATCTTCCTGGTGTGAATCGCTGATATTCTTTTGAGCAGATTGTTCCACATCATAGAATTTCATTTTGCTGGTATCTAGACCTACAATAAAGCGCTTGTAATAATTTAGATCGCCATAGCGATTCTTTAGTTGCTTTACCATAACTTGATCTAATTCATCCAATTCTTCTGTACGGACAAGAGCAAAATACAGATCGAAAGTAAAAGCAGATCCCATAGATTCAGAAGTATCTGTCATTTCAACATCTGTATTACCGATACCTGAATTGTGAGTTAGAATACCATTAGCATAAAATAGCTTATTTCCATCTAATACAACATCGACACTATCTCTATAGCCATCTAGAGGTTCAATAGAGACAATCTCGTCATTATAGTCAATCGCCGCGGCAGTGATCGCCTCTCGTTCCTGCAAATAAGCAGCGTGCGCCAGGATAGTATCAATGTCTTTATCAGTTAACTGCATCTTGTAGAACCCCTAAAATTTTGCGAATCATTTCATCATGGTTGTCAGTATCCCATACTATTATAACTTTGAACCCACGCTCTGTCAAATGTTTGACTTTCTGTGTGTCGTACTCGAGCTTTTGAGCAGTTTCGTAAAATGGACTAACACTTGTTGCGTCTTTTGGGTGCCACAAGGACCCATGGTATTCTATCGCGATCTTTGCTGACTTTATTGTGAAATCGTAAAAGTAGTTTCTATTATGCATTGTATCATGAGATGCAAATTCTTTAGACCCTCCTATACCCCATAATATATCGTCTTTTTTAAATCCTAGTCTGCGAATTGCTTTATACAACTTAATGAAAAATACCAAAGACTCCTTTGACACTCTGCCAGGGGTTAGTGGACAAGTTATCCCATAACGTTCAAGCATGGTACTCTTACGGATTGATTTAGTATTGTTATATTTTTCTACTCCAATTACCTCACCATATCTTCTAATGAACCCTTCAAGTGAGCAATCGGTTTTAAGTTTCAATTCCGTAACCTTTTCTTTCGCTTCATCTGAGCTATATCCTTTAAGCTGCCACCATTCAATGGTATATGGATTGAGCTGTTTGGTAAATGTCAAAGTCTTGGGAGCAGCACGCATAGCCGCAATTTTTTGTTCTTTAGAAGAATTAGCCATGGAAACTGCAATTTCATGTGAGTAGCCTTTTTCTTCCCAGAATTCAAAAGAGCACGAATTCTTATTTTTAGTTTTATTTGAAGTTACAATCTTATTACGATACTCCTCCGCGTCAGTAACACCATTTTTCAAACGAATTTTGTCATATATTGACGTAACTGCAAAATACTCGTCAATGCTATCATTCAAGTTTTCATGATTTTGCAATATAACAGCAAGTGCTGCTAAAAGTTCTGATGATGGAGGAACGGTGTTATATTTTGAGCAAAAATATCTAAACGCGTCTTTTTGCTTGTCAGAAAAACTATTAACATCATATGAGTGCTGCACCTTGCACTTTGTTACAAGCCACTCATATTTGTCGTTAATTTCTGTGTACCAAGATTTTCTGGGTTTTCTCATATAATTCCTTTGTGTATTGATAATTATATCACAAATGTTATACACTATGCAACTTATGACCCACAGATAGCCCGCTTTTAATACTGATATATCCGACGTTGGTAGGAAATACGTGATCTGCACTAACAACAACCGTTTTACCCGACGCAAGAGTAATCTTGTAACATTCCTTCTTCTTTGGGTGATGTACCATCAAAACAGTCTTATACATTGTGCCGTCTTTTAGTTGGTCACCATTTGCTTTTTTAGTTTATCTCTTTGATGATTTTGACTTTAGAACCAATTGTAACACCTGTTTTAATAGTAGCCAAAATTTCCTTATTGTTTTCATCATAAATCGGGAATAAATGATTTTCACTACAAATTATTTGCTTACCGGATTTTGTAGTAATTTTAAACATTTTTTGCTTACTTTCAAATTTATCTAGCACTTTATTCCAACCAGTATTGCTATAAAGCTTTTCACCAATTATAACATCTTTAATAGATATTTCTCCTCTAGTCTGAGAAATAACTTTAGTACTAGGATCTAGACAACGGTTCAACTGCGTAGCGC
>JBKBWE010000178.1:0-6129 GCA_046289145.1 Sediminibacterium sp. | reverse complement strand
CACAAATTAACTATGGCGCCACACAACAAGACAGCGTTATCTACTTAGATCGTGGATTCAAACTAAACAAAGGAACCAAGTTCCGCAATCAAGGTGTTACTGTTACCATTTTTGTACCTGTAGGAAAGAAAATTGAAATTGATGACAACGTTTCAAGAAGACTAAATCATATCAGCTTTAACTCAGGTCGCAACGACTACGATTGGGACGATGAGTGGAATAATGAAGGATACGAAAGTTGGATGTCTAATCAAGAATATATTATGACACCCGGAGGATTAGAAAGAGTAAAGAAAGCTGGGGAAATAAATGATGAAGATGAGAATGACAGCGATTCAGAAAAAAGTGCCATAGAAGAGTACAAAAAAAGTAGAGAAGAGCTACGTAAAGAATATGAGCGTAAGCAAAAAGAGGCGGAAGATTTAAAGAAAGAGTTAGACAAGCCCGTAGATACTACTCGCTACCGTTATCAAAAAGTAGCAATAGTTGACCCACATATTTCTACCCCAGTTGGTAAAACAAAAATGACCGAATCTCCTGATATTATTGAGTTAGGTTCAGAACTAGGAAGATTTTCCTTATTGAATCTACAATCATAAAGATGGTTGGCACAGGTTGGAAAAAGAACCTCGTCTCTAAATTGGGATGGGGTTCTTGCTTTTTAGGGTGTTTCGTGTTGATTCACTTATTTTTGCACCCTAATTAATTGCTCAATGAAAAATACACCATTTACACAAAAACATATTGCCCTTGGAGCCAAGATGGCGGAATTTGCTGGATACAATATGCCCATCAGTTACACTGGAATTAATGATGAACATGCTGCTGTAAGAAAAAATGCAGGAGTTTTTGATGTAAGTCATATGGGAGAATTTATTTTGAAAGGTGAAAATGCATTAGACCTTATTCAAAGAGTTACTACCAATGATGCGGCAAAATTAGTAGCAGGGCAAGCTCAATATAGTTGTTTACCCAATGCCACAGGTGGCATAGTAGACGATTTAATTGTTTACTGCGTTGAGCCTAATAAAACCTATATGTTGGTAGTAAATGCCTCAAATATTGAAAAGGATTGGAATTGGATCAGTCAATTCAATACCCAGCAAGTTGAAATGCATAATATTAGCGACAAAACATGTTTATTGGCTATTCAAGGTCCTAATGCAACAAAGATTTTACAACCTTTGACCGAGTTAGATATCATGAACTTGAAATATTACACTTTTGTAAAGGGCAATTTTGCAGGTGTAGAAAATGTACTTATTAGCGCAACAGGATATACTGGATCTGGTGGAGTAGAAATTTATTTTGAAGACAGCAATGGTGCAGCAGATAAAATTTGGGATGCCATTTTTGAAATTGGTGGCCCCCAAGGATTAAAACCAATTGGATTAGGCGCAAGAGATACACTAAGATTAGAAATGGGTTATTGCTTATATGGCAATGATATTGATGATACTACCTCTCCATTAGAAGGTGGTTTGGGATGGATTACTAAGTTTACTAAAGATTTCACCGCCCGCCCAATCATTGAAAAAGTAAAAGCAGAAGGGGTACAACGCAAATTGGTAGGATTTGAAATGTTAGAAAGAGGAATCCCACGCCACGATTACTTGATTAAAGATGCAGAAGGCAATACGATTGGAAAAGTTACCAGTGGAACTCAAGCCCCATCTTTAAACAAAGCCATTGGCTTGGGATATGTTGCAGTAAACCATGCAGCCATCGATTCAACTATTTATATTGACATAAGAAATACATTGGTAAAAGCGAAAGTGTTGAAAGCACCATTTGCTTAAATATTCCTACCCAATATTTTGCGGGCTTTTTCGTTTTACTAAAATGAAGAAGCCCGTTTTTTTATTACTCCTATTAACCATCATGATAGGATTGGTTTCTTGCTTTAGAAAAGGAAGTGAAACTGGTATGGCCTCTTACTATGCAGATAAATATATAGGTCGAAAAACCAGTAATGGTGAAAAATTTAGACAGAACAAATTAACTGCTGCACATAAAACACTTCCGTTTGGCACAAAGGTAAAAGTGACAAATTTAAGTAATGGTCAATCGGTTAAAGTAAGAATTAATGACAGAGGACCTTTTATTCAAGGAAGAATTATTGACCTAAGCAAAAAAGCAGCTAAAAAAATTGATATGGTGAATACGGGTGTTGTCAAAGTAACTATTCGATACTAGTTTGCTGAATAATCCTGATACAATCTTTTCCCGTTATTTGGTACCCAAATTCATAGCAATAAGTATACAGTTGATTCTTCGCTTTCTTTTGCTGATGGGTAAAATGAGAGGGACTAAATCCTTTCAGATACAATTCACTTAAAGGTACGTTTGCACCTAATCGATGCATAGCAAATAAATCAGATAGTATTTTTCTATTTCTTAAAAGCAACCCATTTACTCTTCGCATATAATTACTTCTATCCCCATAAAAATGGTTATGGTAACTACTTCTACAGTGGTTACTGCAAAATTTCTTATCGGTTCTTCCAGCAATTTTTTTGGTGCAGTGTAAACACTGCTTAGCATTGGTTTCCATAACATGCATTGTGGGCTCAAACAATTTGAAATTAGCAAGAAACAATTTCTTTTGGGCTGTAGAAATACTAATTATTACCCGCATTTTAACGGTACACATTTATTGATAACCGTTTGCAAACGTCTATATACGTTAACAGACGTTTATAAAAGCAATTCGGCTAAATAGGTTTAACATATTTGTTGTGTTAACGGCAGTACGAACTGCTTTTATTTAAAAATTATAAAACTGAACCGTTATGAACGCAGTTAAAAACAAAGTCCAATTAATTGGAAACTTAGGGCAAGACCCAGAAGTAAAGTCAATTGGCGAAGACAAAAAAGTAGCCCATTTAAGTGTTGCTACAAATGAAAACTACAAAAATGCAAAGGGCGAAAAAGTTACTGAAACCCAATGGCACAATGTAGTTGCATGGGGTAAACTGGCAGATATTGCCGAGAAATACCTGGTTAAAGGAACAGAAGTGGTGATTGAGGGTAAGCTAATCAATCGCAATTACACCGACAAGCAAGGAGTAAAAAGGTACGCCACAGAAGTTCAAGCAAACGAATTGCTTATACTAACCAAAAAAGCTTGAGTACAATCCCCCCGATTCAACAATACCTTATTTTATCAGTAGCTGCAGATGGCCCGATCCCCATCCCCACTGCACTACTGGTAGTAAGGGTATTAAAGCCACTTAGCTATAGTAAGGGCTAATCATGAAGTAAACGACTGGACCTGTTACTGCAACATAAAACCACAAAGGCCAAGTAATTCTAGCTAATTTTTTATGTGCGGGAAACTCACTGGTTAATCCACGATAAGCGGTAAACAAAATAAAAGGCAATATGATAGCTGCTAAAATAATATGGGTAATTAAAATAACCAAATAGACCATTCGCATGGCACCCACCGCTATTTTTTCTGCCTCATCTACAATACCATCATGATTTGAATCGCCATATTTGGCTTCACCAGCTAATAAGTGGTGCGCTATATAAGACAGCAAGAAAAATATTGATAAAACAAGTGCAGTAATCATGAATTTTTTATGCAAGGCATAATTTTTCTTTTTTACTGCAACAAGTGCAGCTACCAATACTACTGCAATTGAAGCATTTACAAATGCGTTTATTGTAGCAAAAATATGTACATCAAACCCTAACTCTACGTCTAATTTAAATTTTCCAAGCACTACCACTACTATAAATACTACCAAAGAAAATATTCCAATTAACCAATTGGCTAAACGATCATTTTTTGCAATACTAGGTTTAAGCATTTTAATCTTTTTTACTTTTATTTCTTATCCGTTTATTTTTCTTCTACCCTGCATATACACTACAAAGAATATAATTGCAGTTACAATGATTAGCCAAAGCCAACTCAGATCTAATATTTTTCTAAATATTCCACTCTTCTTAGTACCATCCTTCTCTAACATCAATAAGCCAATATCTCTTGCTAATTTCTTCATTTCTGCACTGTCCAATCCGTTGTAATAACCCCTTACTTTATATGCACGGTCTATCAAAACAAAACGACTGGTATGAACAAAGTCAGGACTAACTGGCTCTTCACTAAACTGATCTACTTTCAACTCTTCAAATGCAAACTGATAGATATCTTTTTTATTACCAGTTAAAAACCACCAATTATCATGAATCACCCCAAATCTATCCGCATACTTTTTTAGCACTGAAACAGAATCGTTTTCAGGGTCTACTGTAAACGACATAAATTGAACAATAGAAGTATCAATCTTGTTGCGAACATTACCTCCTTTCTTAAAAGATTGCTGTAAAGTTGACATATTTCTAGTGAGTCTAGGACAAATACTCCTACAGCTTGTAAAAAAGAAATCCGCTACAATAATTTTACCTTGAGGATCATACAAACTAACGCTATCGCCCAATTGGTTTCTTAGTTTGATATTTTTGGTTGTATGCCAAATGGTATCGGTAGTAGATTTTCCATTTTCCACTTTATTAATGACTGTATCGAGTAAATAATGCCTTGGCATTACAACGGCAGTTTGACTTGCTGTTTTCAGTATTAAATAACAAGTAATCGGGATTCCCAATGCTACTAGTAATCCAAGTATCGATTTCTTTTTCATATCAGTATTAATAAAAAACCATCGCAATGCAGCGATGGTTCAATTAGGAGAAAAATATATTTAGTTATAGCTAATACAACTAGTGGCTAGCTTTTTTACCCTCTTTAGCACCTTCATGTTTTTCCGCTGCACCGTGCTCCTTTTTTTCTACTTTAATAGTGCTTTGCTCTTTAAAGTAAGGATCATATGTATTGCGCAAATTTTTGAATGAATTACCATCATATAAAAATGCGATGATGAACCAAATAAACAAAGCCAATGGCACCACAATAGTCATGATCAAGTTTTTCATTTCATGCTTTAAGTGCATAAAATAAGCAACAATATAAAATGCTTTTGCCATCATTAAGATTACAATTGTTCCTTTCAGTGCCAATCTAACCCCAACACTAGACAATGGAATATCTATCATCCAAAATCCAATAATCAATTCAATAATCGTTAGTACAGTTAAAATTACCGTGATACGGATGATTTCCTTTGTACCTCCACCTGCATGTTCGTTATGCTCTGCTGTATGTGACATAAAATAATATTAGTGATTGGTTAGTTAATTAAATCAAGTAAAAACAGGTAAATACGAATACCCAAACTAAGTCTACAAAGTGCCAGTACAATCCTGCTTTCTCAATCATTAAATAATGGCCTCTTTCTTCAAACTTATTGGTCATTGCCATGATTAACATGATGATATTGATAATCACACCAGAAAATACGTGGAATCCATGGAAACCGGTGATGGTAAAGAAATAGTTTGTGAAATTGGTTGAAGAAGCGGTACCATCATGATTTAAAAATGGATTACTACCCCACCAAGCACCTTCATGGTGTAAGTGATTCCACTCCCAAGCTTGACATGACAAGAAAGCTATACCACCAATAATGGTCCAAATAAGGTTTTTAACTACGCCTTTTTTATCCATATTATGACCTGCCTGTACAGCCAACACCATGGTTACAGAACTGATGATCAAAATGAAGGTCATAATACTTACAAACACCAAGGGTGCATTCATGCCCTCTGGAGCAAAAGGAAAACTCTTAAATACTTCATTGGGGTCAGGCCATCCATTAGTTGAAAAACGTATGGTGCCGTATGAAATCAAAAATGCGCCAAAAGTAAAGGCATCACTCATGAGAAAATACCACATCATTACTTTGCCGTACTCTACGTTAAAGGGACTCTTACCTCCACCCCATGATTTAGTGGTAGGTGCTGTTGCAGTTGTTGCCATGTTAAAGTAAAATTTCGTACACAAAAGTATTGGCTAGAGTTGAAAAAAGGTGCATAAAACACAACTTTTTTGTAATTAGCTAATCCAATTGTAAAAGATGAACAAATAAATCCAAAGAATATCTACAAAATGCCAGTAAGTACCCACCAATTCAATGGATAAACTACTGTAATTTTTAACACTACTTACATACGCTTTAATAAAAATCACCATCAAAGCAATCACCCCACCTAATACGT
>JBKBWE010000177.1:0-6139 GCA_046289145.1 Sediminibacterium sp. | reverse complement strand
TATTGACAAACAATTGATCGGTCAGGTTGCTGCTAAATTGAGAAGCTTACGTAAGCCTGAGCCATACAAAGGAAAAGGTGTTAAATACGCAGGTGAAATCTTAAGAAGAAAAGCAGGTAAATCAGCAGGTAAATAATTAAACTAACAATCCCCCGGCCGAATCGGAGGTATAAAATAAACAACAATGGGTAAATTAATACAAAGGCAGAAAATCAGGTATTGCATCCGTAAAAAGATTGCTGGTACTGCTGTAAAGCCACGTCTTTCTGTATTCAGAAGCAATGCCGAAATCTATGCACAATTAATTGATGATGATAATGGTGTTACCATTGTTGCCGCATCTTCAAGAGATAAAGATATTGCTGCACAAAAAGTAACTAAAATAGAGAAATCTAAAATGGTTGGCGCTGCAGTAGCAAAAAAAGCATTAGCTCTCGGATTAACTAATTGTGTATTCGACAGAGGTGGAAATCTATATCATGGCCGTGTGAAGTCTGTTGCAGACGGAGCAAGAGAAGGTGGCTTGGTATTCTAAATTACTAACATCAATTTAATCGCTCAATAAATGTCTAAAGTAAGCGTAAATAAAGTAAAAGCGGGTGGCGACATCGAACTGAAAGATAAGGTAGTTGCTATTAACCGTGTGGTAAAAACCACAAAAGGTGGCCGTACATTTAGTTTCTCTGCTCTTGTAGTAGTTGGAAACGAAAATGGTATTGTTGGTCAAGGTCTTGGTAAAGCAAAAGAAGTACAAGAAGCAATTGCTAAAGGTATTGAAGATGCAAAGAAGAACTTGGTAAAAGTACCAGTTATGCACGGAACTATTCCTCACGAACAGTGGGCAAAAGATGGTGCTGCTAAAGTACTTATTAAGCCAGCTGCACACGGAGCGGGTGTAATTGCGGGAGGCAGCATGCGTTCTGTTTTAGAAAGTGCTGGAATTACCGACGTACTTGCTAAGAGCCTTGGTTCTGCTAATCCACATAACGTGGTTAAAGCTACCATTAAAGCTTTAAGCCTTTTAAGAGAACCAGTTCAGGTTGCTAAAGGCCGTAACATCAAATTGAGCAAAGTTTTCAACGGATAATATTTATGAAAAAGATAAAAATCACTCAAATAAAAAGCGGCATCGACAGATCTGAGCGCCAAAAGCAAACGCTTATTGCACTTGGTTTAAAAAAGTTGAATGCTTCTAAAGAAGTAGAAGCTACTCCACAAATACTAGGAATGGTTAACAAAGTTAGCCACTTAGTAAAGGTTGAAGAAGTTGCTTAATTAAGAAATTTTCAAGTCAGTAGTTTGGATATACCGCTTCATGCGGATATCTTTACTCCTGACTTTTATTTATTATAAACAATGCGAGGGGTGATACCCCGTAAGTTCAAAATCAAATCAACATGAAACTACACAATTTAAAACCTGCTGAAGGTTCTGTAAAAAGAGAAAAAAGATTAGGTCGTGGTGAAGCATCTGGTAAAGGTGGTACTTCTACAAAAGGTAACAAAGGTGGACAAAGCCGTGCTGGTTACAAAAGCAAAATGGCTCATGAAGGTGGTCAAATGCCTATTCAGCGTCGTATTCCAAAGCGCGGATTTAAGAATATCAATAGAGTTGAATATAAAGTATTCAACCTTGGTCAATTAGATCAGTTGGTAGAGAAATACGGTTTCACAGAAATCTCTCTAGAAAATTTATATGTCAACGGTTTAATTAGCCGTACTGATAATGTTAAAGTATTGGGTAATGGCGAGCTGAAAACAAAACTCAGTTTCAAAATTAACGCCATCAGCGAAAAAGCAAAAGCTGCTATTGAAGCTGCAGGCGGAACTGTTGAGATTATCAAATAATTTTAACGTAATTTGCCAGACGCATCAAGTATGCGTCTTTTGGTTTTAAGTTATAACGCCATTTAATTTAGTGAAGTGAAAAAATTAGTTCAAACTTTTAGGAATATTTGGACCATTGAAGAATTACGAAATAAAATTATCGTAACCCTTGCTTTGGTGTTAACTTATCGTTTTGGTACGCACATCGTTTTACCAGGTATTGATCCTAATAAAATTGAAGCTGCTGCTAATTCTGCAAAGAGCAATGGATTACTAGGTATATTTGATATGTTTGCGGGTGGAGCTTTCTCTCAAGCTTCTATACTTGCACTAGGTATCATGCCTTATATCTCTGCTTCTATCTTTATGCAATTGATGACTATTTTAGTTCCTCAATTACAAAAAGTTCAAAAAGAAGGTGAGAGTGGACGCAAAAAAATTAATCAGTGGACTCGTTACTTAACAGTAATTGTTACACTATTTCAAGCAGGCGCTTATGTAGCTTACTTAAATAGCCCTGGTTATGCTGAAGCTATTTTACCTGCTTACAAGCCATTCTTCTGGTTTTCTACAGTTGTTACTTTAACGGCAGGCACTTTGTTTGTGATGTGGTTAGGTGAGAGAATTCAAGATAAAGGCTTAGGAAATGGTACTTCTATCATAATCATGGTAGGTATCTTGGCTCGTCTTCCACAAAGTATTATACAAGAGTTTGGCGCCAAAGGGGTTAGTGGTGGCGGTGGTTTATTAATATTCTTGATTGAAATTGCAGTATTGGTTTCCATAATAATGGGACTTATCATTTTAGTACAGGGTGTTAGAAAAATACCAGTTAACTACGCTAAACAAATTATTGGAAGCAGACAATTTGGTGGAGCCCGTCAGTTCCTTCCAGTTAAAGTAAATAGTGCTGGTGTAATGCCAATTATATTTGCACAAGCCATCATGTTCTTACCTACGTTGGTATCATTTACTAACCTAGATTCTGCTTCTGGAATTGTAAAAATCTTTAATGACCATAGTAATGCTTGGTATATGCTTATATACTCTGTAATGGTTATTGGATTCACTTTCCTTTATACCGCATTAATTTTTAATCCAAAACAAATTGCCGAAGATTTAAAACGCAATAATGGTTTTGTACCAGGTGTTAAGCCAGGCCAACCAACTGCTGATTATATTGGTGCAATTATGGATAAGATTACTTTACCAGGTGCTATATTCTTAGCATTGGTGGGTATCCTTCCTGGTTTTGCACAAAGATTAGGTGTTACTCAAGGGTTCAGTACATTCTTTGGAGGTACTTCACTTTTAATTATGGTTGGAGTTGTTCTAGATACTTTGCAACAAATTGAAACTTATTTATTAATGCGTCAATATGATGGATTAATGAATAGTGGAAGAGTTCAAGGAAGACAAGGTGTAACTAGTACTACTATCTAATATCAAATAAAACAACGAACTTTGTAAACCTGTTTGGCTATGCTAAACAGGTTTACTTTTTATTACAAATGACCAGAAGGAATAAAGATATGATCATCTATAAAACGGAATCGGAAATTGCTCTAATGAAAGAAGCTGCTATGTTAGTGAGTAAAACACTTACAGAAGTTGCTAAAGTACTTAAGCCGGGTATGACTACTTTGCAAATAGATAAACTGTGTGCAGATTTTATTAAACAACACAATGCTATTTCTTCTTTTTTAAATTACAGGGGTTATCCATTTACCATTTGTGCTTCAGTGAACGATGTGGTGGTACACGGATTCCCTAACGATATTCCCCTAAAAAATGGCGATATTGTTTCAATAGATATGGGGGTAATACTCAATGGTTGGCATGGAGACCATGCATACACATTTATATTGGGTGATGCAGATCCTGCGGCCATTCAATTAGTAAAAATCACTAAAGAATCATTATATAAAGGAATTGAAAAAGCGATAGTCAATAATCGTATAGGCGATATTGCTTTTGCTATTCAAGAGCATACTGAAATCAAAAATGGTTACGGTGTTGTAAGAGAGTTAGTAGGGCACGGTCTTGGAAGAAGTTTGCACGAAGATCCACAAATGCCCAACTATGGTAAAAGAGGATCTGGCCCTAAGTTAAAAGAAAACTTAGTGTTGGCCATAGAGCCGATGATTAACTTAGGTTCACGCGAAGTATTTACAGACGAAGATGGATGGACTGTTAGAACGAGGGATGGCAAGCCTTCTGTTCATTTTGAGCACGATGTATGTGTGAAGCGCAATAAAGCACTTATTTTATCTGATTACAGTATTATTGAAGCAGCTGAAAAAGCCAATCCACATTTGAATACCAGTTATTATTCTTAGTAAATGGAAAAACTTATTGTGATTGGTGGTGGTGCAGCAGGTTTTTTTTGCGCAGTGAATGCAGCAAGATTAAATTCAAATCTTGATGTTACTATTGTAGAAAAATCCAATAAGCTATTATCTAAAGTTAAAATAAGTGGGGGAGGAAGATGTAATACAACGCATCAACTTTTTGACATACCATCATTGGTAAAAAAATATCCAAGAGGAGAACAGTTTTTAAAAAAAGCCTTTTACCAATTTAATACAGAAGATACTATTGAGTGGTTTGCAGAACGTGGCGTTGAATTGCATGCTGAAGCAGATGGAAGAATGTTTCCGGTAAGTAATAATTCTGGAACTATAATTGAGTGTTTGTTAAAAGAAGCAGATCGATATCGGGTGAAAATTGAAATGCAAACTGAAGTAAAAAAAATCACGAAGCAGAATAATCAGTTTCAAATAGAGACGAAGCGTTTAGGACTCATCGAAGCCAATTATATTTGTATTGCTTGTGGCGGGTTACCAAAAATGGAATTTTTTAATTGGATTACTAATATCGGACATCCCATTCAAACACCTGTCCCTTCTCTATTTACTTTTAATATGCCCAAGCATCCCATTACTGCATTAATGGGTTTATCGGTAAGTAATGCGGTAATTAAAATTAGTGGTACCAAATTAAAAGAACAAGGAGCATTATTGATTACCCATTGGGGATTGAGTGGACCTGTTGTATTAAAATTATCTGCATGGGGTGCAAGACAATTGGCCGATATGGCGTATCAATTTTCTATTCAAGTAAATTGGTTAGGCGAAACTACTGATGCTTTATTAAGAACCGATTGGTCATTTTATCGAGAGCAATATGCTGCTAATAAAATGGGTAGCAAGTATCCATTTACTTTGCCAACAAGATTATGGCATTTTTTATTAGGGGAGGCAGGCATTTCAGTAGATACCAAGTGGGGTGAACTTAAAGCAGTAAATCAAAATAAATTAATTCAACTCCTTACGAGTCAAGTTTTAAATATCAATGGCAAAACAACTTTTAAAGAAGAATTTGTTACTTGTGGCGGAGTGCAATTGTCTTCTATTCATCCACAAACCATGGAAAGCAAATTAGTTCCAGGATTGTATTTTGCAGGGGAAGTCATGGATGTAGATGGAATAACTGGGGGATTTAACTTTCAGCATGCCTGGACTAGCGGGTTTAATGCAGCCACTTCAATTGCTCAATCTGCCCTTTAGGTTTTCAGGAAGGTACTTTTTTGGAAACAAGTATTGCATTTTATTTATAAAAGGCTTAACTTATAGCTAGAAAATTACCCTATGAGTAAAGTAAGTAATATCCTAGCACGTAAAGGCAATAATGTTGCCGTCGTTAGCCCTAACACTTCCGTGATTGATGCATTGCGCATGATGGCAGAAAAAAATATTGGTTCTGTTGTTGTTGCGGAGAATGAACAATTTTTAGGCATCCTTACAGAAAGAGACTATTCACGAAAAGTTATTTTAATGGGGCGTAACTCCACCAAAACACCCGTTCGTGAAATCATGAGTGCCGATTTTCCGGCTGTTGCAATGACTGATTCTATTGAACATTGCATGCAGTTAATGAGTGCTAGACATATTCGATATTTGCCAGTTATGATAGATAATAAATTGGCAGGGATTGTTAGTATGAATGATGTGGTAACTGAAACCATTTTAAATCAGAAAGAGACCATTACCCAATTAGAAAATTATCTTCAATCATAATATTCCATTGGTAAAGGCTAATCAGCTTCAATTAGCCGTTTTTTACCAATTATCAAACAATCTGTTAATTCATTCTATGTTTTAAATAGAATGCATATTTTGTATAACCTAAACTAATTATATGAAAAGATATTTCTTGAGCACTGCATTGCTCTTGGTAGGAGTTTCAACCTTGGTTCATGCACAACAACCACCAACTCCAGCTGTAAAAGCTGCTTCTGATACAGCTAAGCC
>JBKBWE010000176.1:0-6141 GCA_046289145.1 Sediminibacterium sp. | reverse complement strand
GACCGAAGAAGGTAAAGCGGAAGTTGAAAGGGTGGGTAAATATACTTACGATCAAGAGTTTGGTTGGGTAACACCCACGATAAATGGTGGCATTTGTGCTTATGGAAAAAAAGATGCAACAGGTACCATTATATGTGGAATTGAACAAGCATATAACGATGGGAAGCTTGATTGGAAAAAACCACTAAGCTGTCATTTATTTCCAATCCTTATTAGAAAAAGTAAAAGAGACCCAGATGTAGAGTATGTAAACTACCATCCCAGAGAAGATTTATGTAAGCCGGGATGCAAGTTGGGGAATAAATTAAAGGTACCTGTTTATGTATTTTTAAAAGATGCATTAATTAGAAAATACGGGGAAGAGTTTTATGAAACATTGGCTGCTACTGCAGCGGAAATGAAAAAGAATAATAATGAGTAATACTGCTGCAACCTTTATAGCTAAAAGCACCATCAAAGCGGCTGACTTAGAGCATAGAAGAAAAATAAACTTCAATATTGGAAAATATAATGCAGTAGTTCCAATAGGAAAGAAGCAGTTTACCAATGTGATGCAGGCAAGGGAAATGGCTAAGAATAAAAAGTGGGAAGCAATTGAGCATTTAGATCAATATTTATTAGCATTTGAAGAAAAAATTACTGCAAGAGGGGCAAAGGTTTTATGGGCAGAAACAGCGGAAGAAGCTTTATCTCAAATAGGGGCTATTTGTAAAGAGAAGCAATGCAAAACGCTTGTGAAGAGCAAAAGCATGGTAACCGAAGAAATTCATTTGAATAGTTACCTTGAAAAAAATGGGATAGTGAGCATTGAAACCGATTTAGGAGAATATATTCAACAATTAGACGGAGAAGCACCTTACCATATTGTAACTCCAGCTATGCATAAAAGCAAAGAAGATGTAGCGCGATTATTTGCGGACAAATTAGGCGTTCCTGGAGGGTTAAGTCCTGAAGAGCTAACCTTGGTTGCCAGGCAAAAACTCAGAGAAAAATATGTTCAAGCCGAAATTGGTGTTACGGGGGCAAACTTTATTTTGCCTGATATTGGTGCAATAGCCATAACAGAAAATGAAGGAAATGGAAGGTTGAGTTGTGCCTGGCCTAAAACCCATATTGTGATTGTGGGTATTGAAAAAGTAATTCCTTCTGTACATGATTTAGCATTATTCTGGCCTTTGTTATCTACTTATGGTACAGGCCAAAGGGTAACAGTATACAACACCATTATTTCAGGTCCTAAGCAAGCCAATGAAACAGATGGACCTGAAGAAATGATTGTGATTTTATTAGACAATGGAAGAACCAATTTGTTGGCCAACAAAACTGCAAGAGAAGCGTTGTATTGCATTAGATGCGGAGCTTGTTTAAATGCTTGCCCTGTATATAAAAATATTGGAGGCCACGCTTATGATACCACTTATAGTGGACCAATTGGAAAAGTAATTACGCCTTATTTAAAAGGATTAGATGAGTATAAACATTTGAGTTATGCCTCATCTCTTTGTGGCAATTGTACCGAAGTTTGCCCTGTAAGAATCAATTTGCATGAATTATTATTAGATAATAGGCATGAAGCAGTAGTACAAGGGAATAGTAGTTTGGCTGAACGAATAGCTTGGAAGGTTTGGAAAACGGCCAGTTTGAATAGGGGCTTAATGAATGCTGGAAATGGGAAAATGAAAAACTGGGTAGTGAATAAGGTATTTCAGGGTTGGACTGCACATAGATCAGAATTAGATTTTAGTGCCAAAACATTTAATGAATTATGGAAAGAGGCTAATAATTCATGATGGGTATGTCAGCATCAAATATCCTTTTAATTTATGCAGACAAGCTAACACCGCGTTTAGAATATATTATAGCTACCTTATTTCAAGAACAGGCAAGTCTTACTAATCAAATAGATCATTTTAAAAGCTATGACGGGCCTAGGTTAAACTATTCTTCTGCTAAAATAGAAGAAGTATCCTGCCATATTCATCCGCATGGTTTATTGGAACAAACTAATGTTTCTGAGCAAATAATCCATATCATCAAATGGAAAAACCATCCTGCTTTTTTTAAAACTGAAGGAAGTATTCCATTTGATTTATTTGCAGCAGCATTTTATTTAATTACACGATACGAAGAATGGCTACCGAATCAAAAAGATGAATTCGGAAGGTATTTACCTGAACAATCATTGGCATATCAAAATGGTTTTGTTCAACTGCCTTTAGTAAATTATTGGTTAGAAGAATTGACAAAAGAATTGAGCATGCAAATAAGTCATCAATTCATATTTAAGCCTAGTTATGATATTGATATTGCATACAGCTATCTGTACCACAACAATATCAGGAATATATTAGGTTATTTTAAGCACTTAATTAATTTGAATTTTAATCAGGTAGTTGAACGATTACAGGTTTTGGCGGGTGTTCAAAAAGATCCTTATGATATTTACGATTGGCTTCATTTGCTCCACGAAAGTTTACAATTGAAACCATTGTATTTTTTCTTGATTGCTTCAAAAAGAGATTCACTGCATAAAAATATTTCACCTGAAACAACTGCAATGCAAGCCTTGATGATGGAGCATTCATCAAAGTATACTGTAGGTTTACATCCATCTATAATTCAACATAATATTGAGCAAACTTTGCAGAAAGAAAAAAAATTATTAGAACATATCATCCTCAAACCCGTTAAGCATTCCAGACAACATTATATTCACTTGAAATTCCCTGAAACCTACAAAGCCCTTGTGGAATCAGGTGTTGAAGCAGATTACTCAATGGGTTATCCGCAACTAAATGGGTTTAGGGCATCATTTACAAAACCGTTTAACTGGTTTGATTTAGCTACCAATCATTCTACACCGTTAGTGATTTATCCATTTTGTTATATGGACGCTACTGTAATTTTTAATGAAAAAAAATCAGTGGTAGAAGCTGCTAAATCATTGGAGGATTTCTATAAATTATACCAAAAATTCGGGGGTGTTTTCATTCCCATTTTTCATAATAATTTTTTAACTAATCAGCCAGCATTTATTGAATGGAGAAATATGTATGCTGATTTTTTATTGAGGCATTGCACAAAATAAAACGTAAATATGCTGCCTGATAAAAGGGAGAGCAAATAGCTAGTTTTTTTTCTCTAAACCAGCTTGTAGTGCTTTTTGTTTTTTCAAGCTTTGGTTAACCATATATACCCCAATAATGGTAATGATTGATCCAATAATAATTTCTTTAGTTAATGGTTCATGTACTAAATAAGAGCCAATTACAATTGCAACAATTGGATTTACATAGGCATATAGGGCAGCAACCGAAGCCTCAAGGTGCTTCATGGTATACAAAAAAGCAACTACAGCAATTAAAGATCCCATCACTACCAAATAAGCAATTGCATACCAGGTTTGTGCAGGAAATTGTGAAAATGGAATCAAGTTATTGGTAACTCCGGCAGTCATAAATAATATCAAGGAAGCAAAAATCATTTCCCAGCCAATAGCATAGTAAGGGTTGATATTAATTTGCTTTCTTGCAATAATGATGGTACCCACACTCCAGCTGAGCATGGCAATAACAGAAACCAAAATGCCTATCCAATAGTTAGGGCTTTGATTGTGAAAAGCATTGTCGTAAAATACAATGGCAATACCACTAATGCCCAAGAGAATTCCTATAAAAGTAAATAACCCGATGCGGGTATTTTTTAAAAATATTTTTTCTATAATTACTACACTCAATGGGTAAAGCGCTGCAATAAGAGCAGCCAATCCACTAGAAATATATTTTACGCCTACTGTTGCTAAACCATTCGCAAATACAAACAAGAGTACAGACATACCCGCTAGCCAAACCATTTGTTTAAGGCTAGGTAGTTTTTCACCTTTTAATAAAAAGAAACCGGCAAATAATGTACCTGCAATCAGTTGTCTGGTTGCAGACACTTGTAATGCAGGCGCATTTTGTACAGCATACCTACTGGCGACCCAACTAGTACCCCATACAATACTGGTAACAGAAAGTGCTAAATAGGCTTTTTGTTTGGTTGTCAATAGAATTAGTGTTTAAAGTGTCTAGTGCCAGTCATAACCATGGCTAGTTGATTATTCACGCAATATTCAACACTGTCTTTATCTCTTACAGATCCACCAGGTTGAATGAACGCTTCCATTCCTGCTGCGTGGGCAATTTGAACACAATCATTAAATGGGAAAAAAGCATCAGATGCTAATACAGCACCTTTTAAATCGAAATTAAATTGCTTGGCTTTGTCTATAGATTGACGCAAAGAATCAATTCTACTTGTTTGGCCACAGCCTTTACCTACCAATTGCAAATCTTTAACCAATGCAATCGCATTGCTTTTTAAATGCTTGCAAATAATATTGGCAAATACTAGGTTATCTTTTTCTGATTGGGTGCAAGTTCTCCCACCTACTTCCTCCCATTTTTCAAAGTTTCCTTGATCGGTATCTTGAATAAGTGTGCCATTCAAAATAGATTTCTGCATAATGGCAGTTTTAAAATCCTTTTGATTCAACTGTAATAAAATTCTATTCTTTTTACTTTTTAAAACAGTCAATGCATCTTCATTAAATGCAGGTGCAACCAATACTTCAAAAAATATTTCATTAATGGTTTCTGCAGTTGCAGCATCAATGGGATTATTACAAACCAATACTCCGCCAAAAGCACTTTCTGGGTCGCCTGCTAATGCTGAATCCCATGCTTGTTTAACCGTTGCTCTAGCAGCAACTCCGCAAACATTGGTATGTTTAATTATGGCAAATACTGCTTCATTGTAATTGCTAAAATCTGCAATCAATTGTATAGCAGCATCTACGTCTACTAAATTATTATAAGAAAGTTCCTTACCGTTTAATTGTGTAAATACTTGAGATAAGTCTCCTTTAAAACTGGCTTTTTGGTGAGGGTTTTCGCCATAGCGTAAAACCTGCTCTGCGCCGGGGTTAAAATAATTGCTGA
Source organism: Sediminibacterium sp. (assembly GCA_046289145.1). Classification (GTDB taxonomy): domain Bacteria; phylum Bacteroidota; class Bacteroidia; order Chitinophagales; family Chitinophagaceae; genus Sediminibacterium. The sequence goes on along the minus strand of JBKBWE010000176.1, from coordinate 1,159 downwards.
TGGCAATATCGTAGTGCATCACTACTTCAAATGCTTTTGCAGCAAATGCTTTTCTTTGTTCAATGGTTGTTTCCCCTTTTTGACTAATGAGTAATGTTTCTAATTCAGCGTAACTGTCTTTTGCTGCTATAACAGTAACATCTTTAAAATTCTTTGCAGCAGCACGAATCATGGATGGTCCGCCAATATCAATTTTTTCAATAATCAATTTCTCTTCATTCGTACTCTTCAAGGTTTCTTCAAATGGGTAGAGGTCCACTATAACTAAATCTATTTCAGGAATCTTGTATTCTTGCATCTCTTGTAAATCTTGCGCTTCATATCTTCTACCTAAGATACCGCCAAATACAACTGGATGTAAAGTTTTAACGCGGCCTCCTAAAATAGAAGGGTAAGTAGTTAAACTTTCTACGGGAACACAATTGATTCCTAAATTTTCTAGAAAAGTTTGGGTACCACCAGTAGAATAAATAGTGATGCCTAATGATTGTAATTGACGGGCAATTGGTTCTAAACCATCTTTGTAAAAGACAGAAATCAGCGCAGAATTAATTTTTTTTTGCATAAGTTTTGCTTTCAGCCTGTAGGCAGTTAAATGGGGCAAAAGTTAGAGATTGTACTCAAACGCACCCTGCTCGGGAACGGAATGATGGCGCAAATGTAAGCGGTCTGCTTCTTTTTTCCATAGCTGTATTTTCCACAAAGGGTTACTGCTATCAAAAACCAATATGGTTTTGGGGAATCGCAATGCTATTTCTGAAAAAGGAATATTGGCTCCCCCTGCAACCAATAACAAATTAATTTTTGGCACTTTATATAAATTAGGCAATTGTAGTTTAGGATGAATAAGTAAAATAGTGCGGTTGGGGCCAATAATAAATGGCTTTTGCAATTGGGTAATAGTGAAGCTTAATTTTTCTTCTACTCTGTAAAGTGTTCGGGTTGGGGAGAGGTAATTAATTTTTAATAAAACTTGCTGTTATAATCGACGTTCACAAAAATACCGAAGCCCAGATTGATTTGGGCAAACAACTTCGTTATGCAGATTGGTGGATTACTTCAAAATCGCACATTCCCAATGGCTTCCTCGACCCGCTTGGAAACTGGCATTTGCTGGAGGATAAAATGCCGGGAAACCCTCCAAAGGATGCCGTTTACC
>JBKBWE010000175.1:0-6148 GCA_046289145.1 Sediminibacterium sp. | reverse complement strand
ATGTATTCAAGTGTAGTGCCTGAACCAACACCCCCCAGTGTTAATCCATTAATTTCACTTCCAGGTTCTGCCGCAATTCCTGCGAACTCAATACGTACATAACGCATTGTTCCTGAGTTATCATTAGCTGTAGTACCGCCATATCTTCTATCTACCCCACCTTCTACTAAAGGTGCTGGTGATAATGGTCTGTTGGTTGGTGCATTTCCTAAGATGATGATTCCACCCCAATCTCCGCGTAAGCGTGATCCAGCTGCTTTACCTGAAGTAAATACAATTGGATTTGATGCTGTACCTACTGCTTCAATTTTAGCACCTCTTTCAATGACCAAAGCACCTTTTTGTGAGATATCACTTTTCAAAATTGTACCTGCAGGAATGGTTAATGTAGCACCCGCTTGTACATATACATACCCTTGGATGGTATATGTACCACCTGTTAATGTAATGCTTCTTTCATAAGAACCTTTTAAGATTCTTGTAGTGTTTGGATCATCTGCATTGGTTCCTGTTCCACCTGCAATTGGATCTTCGAAGTTTACTTTCACGCATGACGTTGCTGTTAATGCAAGTACTCCTGCGAATAATAATTGAGTAAGCTTATTCATTGTTGTAGTTTTAAACGTGGTTGTGTTTATTTGTTTTTAAAGTTGATATCGTAACTAAATGATACGGTAACAGTAGTGCCTGGGCGATATGCATAGTTGATTCTATCTCCTGCTGCATAACTATATCCTGGCTTGCTGTCTGCATTGTCATAGAATGCAAACTGATTATTGAAAACGTCTGATACAGTTAGTTTAAACTCTCCTGCATTGTTCAATACTTTCTTTGAAACTTGTAAGTCTAATAAGTTTCTGCTCTTCTCGTAGATATCGTAGAAGCCCGCTCCTTCTGGATCTCCTACCAATGACAATCTTGGTCCTTGTCTGTTGTATAAAATAGACGCGTTGAAACCTTTCTCTACATTGGTGTATTGGAACCCTGCATTAATTAAGTAAGGAGACTGTCCAAACAATGGTCTGTTCTGTGTGGTTTCTTTTCCACTCGCTTGAGTAGTGTTTAACTTAACAGTAGACTTTAACACAGTAACGTTACCTATGAAAGTGAAGTCTTTTAATTTATCACTTACAAAGTCCATTCCTTTTCTGATTTCTACTTCTGCTCCTACTAATGTTGCTGATGCTGCATTAGTGTAGCTGAATAACCAACGGTCTCCATTACTACCTCCGTCCATTCTTAATTCAATTGGATCGGTGAACTTCTTAGTGAACACGCCTACTGAAATCATTTCTCCAGACTTAGGATAGTACTCGTAACGAACGTCTACGTTAAAGATTTTGGTTCTTCTTAATGAAGTGTCTCCACCAATACCCCAAATGCTTTCGTAATCGAAGAACTGGAACGGTGCAATTTCACGGAACTCAGGACGAGCTACTGTTTGTGATACTGCAAAACGAATTTGGTGTTGGTTATTGAATGAGTTGGTAATATTGATTGATGGTAAGAAATCCCATTTCTCGGTGTTTACTCTTACTCTCTTCAACGCTAGGTCTCGGCTGCTTAAAAATTGCTCAAAGAATTCTGCTCTTGCTCCCCAGATGACTCTTAAGCTGTTTGATAATTTATTATCGAACATCAAGTATCCACTGTTTAGTGCAGAGATTCCAAAATAACGATCGGTGTTTTGTGTTTGCTCTTCAATCAACAAGCCATTGCTGTTGATATTGCTGCTCAAGAACATTTGATCGTATGGCTTAGATAAATCTGCACCATTGGCTACTGGTCTGTAACGGAACACTCTTGCATTGAAATCACGGAAACGTAATAAAGTAGATCCACCAATTTTCATGGTTTGCTTTTGGTTACCCATGCTGAATGGAACAATTAGTGTACCGTTCAATCCTGTTGAGTAATCTTTTAAGTCTGAGAAAAATCTTCTTGAATCATCATCATCCAATGTAAATGGTGAGTTTGGAGAAGAAGAACTTTTTACAAACTGTGCAGTTCTAAAGTCTGGCTGTGTTTTGCCATTGTATGATCCGTTTGCATTCCAAATAAATTTGATGCCACGGCTCTTGCTTAACAAATGCTCTCCTTCTAACTGGCTGCTCAACAATAAACGTTGATTTGCAAAATTTGATCTTAAAGAAATGGTTTGTAAACGACCTACGTTATCTAATGTTCTATTTAAGTAATTCTCTTCGTACACCTGGTTCACTAAATTTCTAAAAGAAATTTTAGTTGCTCCTTTTACATAAGTAAAGTTGGCCATTACACCTAGGTTAACTGAATACCTATTTTGTACTTCATTACCAGTGAAAATAGATGTTCTTGCTTTCTCAAAACGACCTCTTTCTACATCATCATAAATGATGGAAGCATTTCTATAATATACTGATACAATTGATCCTAATTTAGCATCGTTCTTGAAAGTCTTTGTATTAGACCATGCCATGTTGATGGTGGTGATTGGAGCTGCCGTGTTTACGCGCTCTCCGTATCCGTTACCATTGAAGTCTTTACTGATCGCAATTTTTTGTGCGTCGGTTAAACCTCTATAAGTAACTGTATTAGGCATGCTTGCTGGTAAGCTACGATCCCCTCCGTCAAAACCTAACCATGCAGTGCTGCTGCGTTCGTTGCTGGTAAAGCTTTTGAAAGTACTTTGAGAGTTGTATCCCAAAGAAACAGTAACGTTTAACTGATTCTTGGTAGGGATATCTCTTGTGTTGACTTGTACCAATCCACCAGCGAATTCACCTGGCAAATCTGGTGTTGCTGTTTTATTAATGATGATATTATCAATCATTGCTGCTGGGATAATATCAAAAGAAAACGCTTTTTTATCAGGCTCTGAACTTGGCATTAATGCGTTGTTCAATAAAGCTTGGTTGTAACGATCGCTCAATCCACGCACTACAACAAACTTGTTGTCTTGAATAGAAGCACCACTCACGCGTTTCAACACGTCTGAAGTATTTCTATCTGGTGTTCTTCTGATAAAGTCTGCCGCCAATCCACTAGACATAGCTGTATTGGTCTTTTGAAACACAATCATTGCATTAGAGCTTTCCTTACGTGCAGATGATCTGACTACCACTTCTGTTGTAGTTGTTTTAACTTCTAATACTACATTAAGGTCGTTGCCTTCAATACCTTCTTTTACCTCAATGTCTTCTAATACTTTTGTTTGGTAACCTACACGAGAAAAAGTTAAGGTATACTTACCTTCTTTTACTGAAATGCTGAAACGACCTTCTAGGTCGGCTGCTACGGTACGAGTAGTGGGGCCCTCTATTTTAATAGAAGTACCTGATAAACTTTCATTGTTGGCGGAGATTACTTTACCATTTATTTTGGCTTGTGCAAATACTGCAGTTGCCGCGATAGTGAATAAAAAAGTAAAAAATAATCTGATTGCCGGGGGTTGTTGCATCACTTGAGTATTTTTGATGCTGCAAAACTACCATGGCTGTGTTAACCCAATGTTACCGTACTGTTACGCAATTGTTACGGGAATGTTACCAAATTGTTACCTCCTTATTTTCGGCGGCGGATTATTAGGAAAGGCACCGTTTTCATATTATATAGGCCGCGGGTCCTAAAATCGGGGTTGGCGTGGTCGCCAATGATGAGAATGCGGTCGAAATCGTTCGCCTGAGAGACCGTGATGTTGCGGCTCGCGGTGGTTGTTGAGGCGTCACCTGCTTGATTTGCCTCCGCGACCCGCCTAAACGTATGATTTATAATCGACGCTATTCGATAAAACTGATCATAAGCCTGCTGGTTCTCATTGAAACTCTTGAATAGGTCTCGCTTGATTTTATAATAATACTTTCCATCAATATTATTCGTTACGTCAAATCTAAAAGGAGTATGGGTATTAATCGTAAGCGCATAAGCAAATACTTTTTCATAGCGTTTGCTTTCGGTGAGGATGCTATCGATTAGGTTTTCATCGAAGACGGCTTTGTAAGTATTCTCTTTATTGTCTTTATAATGTTTGCTGAGTTCTTCGTAGTAAAATCTGCTTTTGAATCCGAGTGCTCTTCTAAAGCCTTCGGCATTACTCATATTACTGCCGTATTGTTTAGAAGCGGTGAAGCCTGCAATAGTATGATAGCCGTTTTGATTTTTATATTGAGTGATATTATGGGGCGGGGCCACGTTCCGCTCCAGGAAGGCCCTGTAGGATTCTTCGTCGTTCATATTGAGTAACTCACGTCCTTCCGCTGAACTGGTATTTCCATGAAAGCAAGTGCGCCCGAATTCTAATGTATAATTGTTGGTGAGGTTGGGGCCTTGTTGTTTAAACAATGTCTTTATATGATTGATGAGTTTTTCTTGCTCCTTGGGTTCTGCTAACTCTCCCCAGCTTTCCATTAATAAAAGGAAATCTTTATTGGCATTGGTATCTTGTAGATATTGTATAGTGGGCGATAAGCTCGCGCTCGTTTCATCTTCAGTAGTGTTGCATTGATATGGCGTGATGGATGTTTTGCCCTTAGAGAATTTGGCGTAGTCTTTTTGGATTTGCGCGATATTGTTGTTGCCGATGTAACTTATGTAGAGTTTGCGCCAAAGGATGAGCTGGTTGTTTATGGTGGTATTGTCTTTTGTTGGAATGGCTGCAGCTGACAAAAACTCAGCTGTTGGCGCTGCGAACTCAGCAATGATAAGTGCCAGCGCAAACACCGGCACCACATAAATTTGGCGTCGCATGCTCTTGATCAATTTTACCTGAACCCATACGATGCCCGATATAACGGCGGCTGCAATCAACAAATAAAAAAATGCAATAATGAAATTGCCGGGGCTCAAGAATATATAATTCATGCGCGCATAAAAGTTGAACATATTAAAAAAGAACAACTGCGGCACTAAAACAATTGCATAGATAGCTAGCGAAATAAATTGCAAAATATAGAACCATTTATAATGGCTGGTGAACAATAGCAATAAGCAATTGATGATGAAAATAAAACTCAGATTAATCGTGACTTCTAGATGCCCTAAAATCAATTGTGGTGCTTGTTCAATAATTAATTGAATAACTACTAGTAAAACAAGCTTGAGTATTGCGGAAAGGAGTTGCAAGTTTTTATAATTTGGTTAAAGGTAATTGCTTGACAATATTTCCATTAATCTATAATTGATATAATAGGTTGTTCTGCCCATTTTTTGGGGCCTTAAAATATCTGCATCGGTAAGCTTCTTTAACCAAGCTGAAGCAGTTTGTCTGTGCGCAATATTTTTATTTACGATTAAATCTATTTTTAAATAGGGCAATGTAAACATCAACTGAAGTAATTCATAACTAAATGAAGAACCTAAAATCATTTTCATTTGAGTTTCACAATCGCTCTTCAATGAAAGCATCGCTTTAATTTTTTTTGTGGTGAGCTGTGTCGTTTCAATTAAAGCTGTAAGCATGTACATGATCCAATCATTCCAATTTTCTTTTTCAGTAACGGATCTTAACAACTGATAATAGTCGGCTTTATGGTTTACAATATAAGAACTTAGGTAAAGCACAGGTTGAATCAATAAATCATGCTGCACAAGGTATAGTGCGTTTAAAATTCTACCAGTTCTGCCGTTTCCATCCGCAAATGGATGTATCGCCTCAAACTGGTAATGTATAAAAGCCATTTTAATCAGCGGATCTAATGCGGATAATGCTGGGTCATTTATGAATTGTTCTAATGCACTTAATTTATCTCTTACAACATCTTCACAACAAGGAGGGGTATAAACTATTTCTCCATTGATTGCATTTTTTAAAGCAGTTCCAGGTACATTTCTGATTCCAGCATCATTTTGCTTAATGGTTTGAACAATTTCAACCATGGTATTTGTGAGCAACAAATTTTTTTGATTCCGCATTCTTTTCAAACCAACATACAAAGCTTCTTTATAACATAATACCTCTTTTGCTCCTATATTTGACGTACTGTATTCCGCTGCAGCTTTGTATAATTCATCTTGTGTAGTAACAATATTTTCAATTGCAGAACTTTCTTTACTCTCTTGTAGTATAATTGTATTGATAAGTATTTGGGGGTCTGGCAAAGAAGCACAGAGGCCATTCAGCTCTCCCAAATAACGAGCAGCTTTTGCTAGCTGTCTCAATATTTCAGGTGAT
>JBKBWE010000174.1:0-6156 GCA_046289145.1 Sediminibacterium sp. | reverse complement strand
ATGCCAATACTGTTATTGCTGAAGTAAAAGCAAAGTTAGCGGAGCTGAAAAAAGATTTTCCTCCTGGGATTGATTATGAAATCAACTATGATGTATCAAAATTTGTGGATGCTTCAATTGAAAAAGTATTGCATACATTAATAGAAGCATTTATTCTTGTAGCGATTGTTGTGTTTGTTTTTCTAGGCGATTGGCGCTCTACTTTTATTCCAATTTTAGCGGTACCAGTATCATTAATTGGTGCGTTTGCATTAATGAAGTTTTTTGGTTTGAGTATTAACCTAATTACGCTGTTTGCATTGGTTTTAGCAATTGGGGTAGTTGTTGATGATGCCATTGTTGTAGTAGAAGCAGTGCATGTAAAGATGGAAGAAGAAAACTTATCGCCATTTGCTGCAGTTAAAAAAGTAATTAGGGAAATTAGTGGGGCAATTATCGCTATAACATTGGTAATGACATCTGTATTTGTTCCTGTTGCATTTATGACAGGACCAGTAGGAGTGTTATATAGACAATTTTCATTGACCATGGCAAGTGCCATAGTGATATCTGGATTTGTAGCTTTAACTCTTACACCAGTATTGTGTGCAATTCTGCTAAAAAACACACATGGTAAACCGAAACCAAAAACACCTATCAATCAATTCATCAATTGGTTTAATAAGACTTTTGAACGTATAACAGGAAAGTACACTAAATTTCTATCGCTCATTGTAAATCGAAAATTAATCACTTATGGGATACTATTGGTTTTTGCTTTCGGTATATTCAGTGTAAATAATATTCTGCCAGCAGGCTTTATTCCAAGTGAAGATCAAGGGCAGATATATGCCATCATTCAAACAAGTCCTGGTACAACACTTGAACGTACCAATGAAATTTCTAGAAAATTGCAATTAATTGCTAGTAAAATTGAAGGGGTAGCTTCAGTTACTTCATTGGCTGGTTATGAAATCTTGACGGAGGGCCGAGGCTCAAATGCTGGCACTTGTTTAATCAATTTAAAAGACTGGTCTGAAAGAAAGCAGTCTGTTAAAGAAGTAATTGAAGAATTAGAAAATGAATCAAAGGACTTGCCTGCCAATATTGAATATTTTGAACCACCTGCTGTTCCCGGCTATGGCACATCTGATGGTTTTTCTCTTCGATTATTAGATAAAGGTAGCGATGTAGACTACCAGGAATTTGATCGAGTGAATGCAGAATTTTTATCAGCACTTAAAAAAAGAAAAGAATTAGCAGGCTTATTTTCTTTTTATTCTGCCAAGTATCCCCAATATGAAATTTCTGTTGACAATGCTTTGGCTATGCAGAAAGGTGTTTCATTGGGTAATGCAATGGAGAATTTGAATGTGATGATTGGAAGTACCTATGAACAAGGATTTATTCGATTTAATAATTACTATAAAGTATATACACAGGCTGGTCCAGAATTTAGAAAACAGCCATCGGATATCTTAAATATGTTTGTAAAAAATGATCGAGGAGAAATGGTTCCCTACTCCGCTTTCATGACGATTAAGAAAACACAGGGACCTAATGAAATAGCACGCTACAATTTATACATCTCATCTTTGATTAATGGAACACCAGCTAAAGGATTTTCATCAGGTGATGCCATAGATGCCATTAAAGAAGTTGCTTCGCAAACATTGCCACGTGGTTATGATATTGCTTGGGAAGGTCTTTCTTACGATGAAGCCAAAAGAGGTAATGAAGCATTGTATCTGTTTTTAATTGTTATATTTTTTGTTTATTTAATTCTAGCATCTCAATATGAAAGTTTCCTATTGCCTTTTGCAGTTTTGTTGTCGTTACCACCAGGAATATTTGGTTCATTTTTCTTATTAAAACTAATGGGACTATCCAATGATATTTATGCGCAAGTTGGTTTGATAATGCTCGTAGGGTTATTGGGTAAAAATGCCGTGTTAATTGTTGAGTTTGCAGTGCAAAAACACAATCGGGGAGCAACAGTTTTAAATGCTGCAATAGAAGGTGCAAAAGCCCGATTCAGGCCAATTCTTATGACTTCATTCGCCTTTATTGCTGGATTAATTCCGTTGGTAATTGCAACAGGACCTGGTGCTGTTGGTAACCATACCATAGGTTCATCCGCATTAGGAGGAATGTTGTTTGGAACATTGTTTGGCGTGATTGTAGTACCTGGCTTGTATTTCATATTTGGAACGCTACAGGAAGGCAGGTACTTAATCCGAGACGAAGATCAAAATCCTTTGAGTGAAGATTTTGTAGAAAGCAATTCTCCAATGACCAGCAAAATCAAAAAAATATTTTTAAGACTTCGAAATAAAAAAGATCATGAAACAAATAATTAAATATATTCTAATTCTTTTAGCCATTGTTTGGTCGCAGGCTTGTAAAGTTCCTGCCATTACTAGTAAAAAGGAAAATACCGATTTGCCCAAAAGTTATGCGCAAGTTCAGGATACGCTGAATATGGTTAAACTACCATGGCGGACCTATTTTTCAGATCCAAATCTTATTGCATTAATTGACACTGCGTTGCAGAATAATCAGGAGTTGAATATCATGCTTCAAGAAATTGAAATGAGTAAGAATGAGATTATGCAAAGACAAGGAGAGTACAAACCATTTGTAAATATAAGGGCGGGTGCGGCAGTTGATAGAGCAGCCAAGTATACATGGGATGGTTTCTCTGAAGAGGATTTAAAAGCCAATCCCGAAAAGGGACCAAAGTATATTGGAGATTTTATGGTAGGGACTTATTTTTCTTGGGAAATGGATGTTTGGAAAAAATTAAGAAATGCAACCAAATCCGCTGCAATTAAATATTCTTCTGCTATTGAAGGTAAAAATTTCATGGTTACTAATATCATTGCAGAGATTGCTAGTTCCTATTATGAGTTAATGGCATTGGATAATCAATTAGAGATTATTCAGCAAAATATTTCATTGCAGAGTAATGTATTGAAAGTGATTAAACAGCAAAAGGAGGCTGCGAAAGTAACTCAATTAGCCGTGAATAGATTTGAAGCACAATTGCTAAACACCCAAAACCTTCGATATCATATTAACCAGCAAATTACTGAAACAGAAAATAAAATTCGATTTCTAACTGGCAAATATACCCCAACTGTTGTAAGGAATTCTTCACTTTTTAGTACAACTTCTACGGATGAATTACAAACGGGTATTCCATCACAATTGTTAATCAATAGACCAGATATTAGACAAGCAGAATTGAATATAGCTGCTGCTAAATTAGATGTTCAAGTTGCTAAAGCTAATTTCTATCCATCATTTAGTATACAAGCCGGGCTTGGTTTTCAAGCTTTCAATCCATTGTATCTGATTAGACCAGCTTCAATATTATATAATCTTGCGGGTGATATGATAACGCCATTAATCAATAAGAATGCTATTATAGCCACTTATTATAATGCCAATGCTCAGCAAATTCAAGCAGTTTACTCATACGAGCAAACTATCTTAACTGCTTATACTGAAGTGTTGAATCAAATTGCAAAAGCAGCTAATTTTAAAGCAAGCTTCGAGATGAAATCAAAAGAAGTGGATATTTTATTGCAGTCCGTTTCTATATCTAATAACTTATTTAATTCTGCTAGGGCAGATTATGTGGAAGTATTGTTGACACAAAGAGAAGCTTTAGAATCTAAAATGCAGTTGATTGAAATACGTATGAAGCAATTGAATGCTAAAGTAAATATTTACCGAGCGCTAGGCGGTGGGTGGGGAGAAGGTTGAGTCTATTAATATTATTTTTCATCCCTTTCAACGTTTAATATGTGTAAAAGTCTATGAATTATTGGAGCAAAGAAAACTGCTGTGATACTCAAAAATGCAACACCACTATATAAAGCATAGAAGGATGAAAATATTTTTGCAGCTGGTGAAGTCATTTCAACAACTGGACCCATACCTGTTAAAATCATGCAAGCCATATGAAAACTGTCTAGCCATGAAACATTGCCCAAATAGTGATAACCAACTGTTCCGATTAGAACAGAAAAAGCAACCAACCCAAGTGCAAAAATTCCATATCGCCCAACCCTAAATAAGAAATGAGGCATTGGAGCTAGTTTTTGTTTTCGATTTTCTAATTTCATACTTTAATAAGTGTGTTATACTTTATTGATTGTATACCAACCATTAAATTTGACCTTTGTATTTTGTATCAAAATCTATCATCCACTCAATACCATACTTGTCTCTAAACATTCCAAAATAAGACCCCCAAGGGCTATTCGAAATCGGCATTTCAATTTGCCCACCAACAGAAAGACCGTTAAATAATTTGTCTGCTTCCTCTTTGCTTTCGGCACTTATTACAATTTTACTTCTGTTCTCATTTTCATTGGTTCTGCCTAGTACTTGAGGTACATCATTCCCCATTAAAACACTATTACCAATTGGTAAAGAAATATGCATGATTTTATTTGCTTCATTTTCAGCCACTACGAATTCTTCACTTGCCAAATCTTTGAATCGCATTATTGTGGCAAACTCACCACCAAATACTGTTTGGTAAAATGTAAATGCTTCCTCAGCATTTCCGTTGAAATTAATGTGGGGATTGATACTAGCCATAGTTTTAGTTTTTTATTTTATACGTTCAAGTTTCCCTTTTCGTTTCACAATGTTTTTATAGTCCCATTGAATTTCTTTTGACTTTTTCAATATTCTTTTTAAATCTGCGATATTAATTTGTTCTGCTGAAGTAAAACGAATAGACGCATCTTTAAATTTTCCAGAGCCTATCTTTAGACATTCTTCACCAAAATCTGCCCCGCTCCAAAACAACAAACGAATACAGTCTTTCAATTTGTCATAGCCAGTAATTGGGTTTCCTTCTAAAAACCAAACTGGATGCCCATGCCAAATTTTATTCTCTGTGTCTGCTAGTTCCCCGTCAATTGTTTTGGCAAGAATATCGCAGATATCTTTATCAACTGAGGAAAGTTTTGAATTGTATGATTGAATTTCCATTTTCATAGCGGGAAAAGTATTAAGGCTGATTTACCTTTATGGGTAAACGATATCACTTTACAATATGATCCATTTCTTAAAACTGTTTTTGTCATATTGAAATGATTTTAACTATACCTTAAGTCTATCTTCATACTGAACAAATTCACCAAATTCATTATTTGAATTGTATTTTGAAACAACTCCCGTCCAATTACAGCATGAATATATAATTTTAACTGATATGTGTGCATAAAAAAAGCCCCTGGAAGGGGCCTTTGTAGTGGAGAGTATCGGGGTCGAACCGACGACCTCTTGCATGCCATGCAAGCGCTCTAGCCAACTGAGCTAACCCCCCATTTATTTTAATTCAAAAGAACAATCATTACATCAAACTGCGACCTTCCCGATTCCATCGGGACGCTCTAGCCAACTGAGCTAACCCCCCGGGGACTGCAAATGTAAGTGGCGGCAGCTAATCCCCAAAATTAGTTTTGGCTCAAAATCACAATAAAATAGCCTATTTCTCGTTCTACTTCAGTATAAGTTCAAGTGCATATCATGAAATACAGCAAACTGTTTATTGCAATAGGAATCTCAACTGCTATTCTGCTTTCTGCCTGTAAAAAGGAAGTAGATAAACCTGCCAATGAGCAAGAAACCACCGAAGACAATAGTCCACCAATAGGTGGGGCAACAGCGGTATTTAGAGATACTGTATCAGTTAAAGATGGAGAAGTAACCATTACTTATGCTAAGTCTGATGCTTGCTATCCAAGCAATGAAATTTTTTCTTTCACCGCTTCTGCTGCTGGTATTCCTGCCGGAGCTAAATATATATGGGAATTTGGGGATGGCAAATCGCTTACCGGAACAACAGTAAGAAATATGTATAGAAATCCTGCTACTTATACCATCATTTTGCAAATTAAAAATTCCGCAGATGTGTTGATTCATAAAGCTTCGGTATCTGTTAAAGCTTTGGGTCAGCAAGTAACACCTACCGCTATTTTTTCAAGTGCTTTGCCCGATATCAATTATTTAAACAACATGACATTTACTAGTAGATCAACTGTTCCTACTGGTACTATTGTAGATCATTTATGGGATTGGGCTGATGGTACTACCAATAATAGTTCAAACTCTTTCATGCAATGTGGGCATACAATTGAGCTCATATTTTCA
>JBKBWE010000173.1:0-6225 GCA_046289145.1 Sediminibacterium sp. | reverse complement strand
ATCCCCTAAATTTTCAGGTGCAAAATAATAATTAGACAGTTCTTTGTTTTTTGTAGCGTAGTCTAAGGCAAATTGATAAGTTTTCTTTCTATAAGCGGCACTTCTAATACTTTTATCGTTTAGCGAAGGAATTTCTAAAAACTGATTAACTGCTACTAATGCCGCTTCAAAATTGCCATTGCCAGCAAGATTAATGGAATAGGGTAAATAATAAGGTTTAAAATAAATGGAATCTTTGGCTTTACCCAATTCATACATTTGCAATGAGCGTTTGTATTGTTTTAATTCTCCAAATACACCAGCCAAAGAAAGGTAGGCATCAACAAAATTGGTATCCGTCTTGATGCAATCTAAAAGAAGTGGTACAGCATTTTTAAAATCATCTTCTTTTAATAAATCAATGGCTTTATTGTATTGAGCCAAAGCTTTTTTATTTACGCTCTCTGGATCATATTGTTGCGCAAACAAATTGGATAAGCCAAATAGGGTAATTAATAATAATGCCTTTTTCATTGGCAACAAGTTCGTAAAAATAGTAACCCATTGTTGTTAAAAATAACCTACAAAAAACCCGGCACATGGCCGGGTTAGATAAAGGATTTTAAAATGGATTGGTTTTAGAATGTTTTGGTTCCATTGGGTTGAAAACTAAAACGGAAAGTATAATAACGTTGGGTAGTTAATTTAATTGCGTCTGAAGCAGTTGTTGCAGGTGTAGTACCCCCTTTGTAGTAATTCAAAATTTCTACTTTGGCATATTTACCAGATGCAGTTCTTACCACTAATACACGACCAGGTATAGGGGTCACTAATTGGTTTATTCCATCGTATACATACCAGCCTCTGTTGCTGCCTGTAGTAATAGCAAAAGATGAAGGCGCATTGTCTACTTTAAAACTAGAGTCTGCAGGAATGGTTTTTAAATCGTTGAATAATCCTACATATACAAATGCACCTGCTCCACCTGGTCCACTGTTTCCGCTGTTGGTAGCAATAGTGGTTCCTTTAAATGCAAGGTCCCATTTGTTGCTAGCACTGTCTGAAGCAGGAACTATTTTTTTGGTTTCTAAACTGTAAAAAGTGTAACGGCCAGCACCATAAGGAAATCCACCTGTAGGAGGAGCTCCTGGGGTAATACCAATAATAGTATCAGCTGGTAAATCTTTCACTGTAATTGTTTCAACTACTGCACTTGTACCACTGTTGTCATCTTTAGAACAGGCAACCAAACTAACTACAATGCCTAACACAAAAATCATCTGTTTCATCTTGCTCATTATTTAGGGTTTTTATTTAAAAAATTATAGGATACGCTTAAGTAAAATGTTCTTCCAGGTAAATTGGGTAAATTCAATACGTCGGTATAATTCAATACATTGTCAACACCTGTTTGAACAGAAAGACCATTATCAAAACCTTGTCCTACCGCCATATTTAATTGAATATATCCTTTCGCAAAAGCGTCATTGGTGTTGAAAATGCCATTTCCATCGGTATCGGTAGTGGCCCACCGGCTTCTATATAAGGCACGGGTATTTGCAAAAAAGTTTTGATGGTCGTATTGCAATTTTATATTCGCCATATGCTTGCTGCGATTGGGTAAACCCACGTACTCGCTTTGATTCATTTTTCTACTGAATCCATTTTGATCTCTGGTAAAAACTTTACCATCTTTTATGGCATTAATTTCAGACTGATCGCCAGTCAGTAAAAATTGATATCCTGCAGAAAAAGACCAATGATTATTGTATCGGTATTTGATATCTGTTTCAATTCCTTGTGTGAACGCATTTTTTACATTGAGGTAACTAAAAATTTGTGCGCCCCCTGTTTTGTATGCTACTAGTCTACTGTCAATTAAATTTTCAATATTGTTTCTAAAAATATTGGCAGATATATGCCATTGTTCATTTTGGTAACTAGCGCCTAAATTAATACCTGTTGAAAACTCTGGTTGTAAATTACTGAGTTGATAAAAAGAGGGTTCTAAACTACTTATTTGTCCAATTCTGTTGAGTTCGTTAATGATTTTCTGCGCTTCAACCGAACCAAATACACTGTAGCTTCCTGCCGCAGTATTGGTAAAATTCAAGTAGAGCTGTCTAAAATCCGGCGCCTTAAAACCCCTGCCAATACTGCCTTTCAGCGAAATATTTTTATTGATTTTGTATTGCAATGCCAACTTAGGACTGAATGCAGCTGCAAATAATTCGTTGTTGTCGTAACGGGCACCTCCAATTAGGGTTAGATTATTTAATGCGCTCCATTCCGTTTGACCATAAATATATCCTATGCGATTGGTTTTGATACTGGTACTATTATCGTACCGAGTACTATTGGCAGTTTCGTGAATATAGCCACCACCAATATTGAATTCCAATTGCTTATTTAAATGAAAATCTGTTTGATTTTCTATTCGAGCAAATTGTTGTTTAAAAGCATCTAAATAAGGAACTCCATTATCAGAAATTAATTCTTGTGAAGAGTTGAATTGAGTTCCATATAAACGCGTTGTATTTTTTATTCGCTCATTAAATTTGTGGGCCAATTGTAAAGTTGCATTGAGATCCTCATTTTTTTCTATGCCAATTGAATTAATGGAATTTCCGTTGTTGATTACTGTAATATTGTTTTTGATGGTTTCACTATTGTGTCTAAAATTTAGGCTCAGGTTGGTGCGATCACTCAATCGGTAACCTAAGTTATGTTGTTGAGTAAATCTTTCAATAGGTGCTACACTTCTTTCTCTACTATTAGGTCTAATACTAAATCCATCTGTTCTATAAAAATTTCCAAAACCTTGGTAGTTGATTCTGTTGGTTCTTATAGACCCCTTTACACTAAAATCAGCTGTATTATAAGTACCATAGCGGGTGCTAATTCCCAAAGTATTATTTCTTGATTTATCGGTGATGATATTAATTACACCAGCCATTGCTTCACTGCCGTATAAGCTAGAAGATGGGCCTCTTACAATTTCAATTTGTTTGATATTGCCTACGGTAATACGCTTTAAATCTAGTACACCACTGGTTCTTCCAATAAGTGGTTCTCCGTCAATTAGAATAAGGGTATAATCTGGGTTAAGTCCTTGCATGCTTACTCCAGTACCAAAACCATTGGTCATGAATAAACCAGTTTGCTCAGATAAGATATCCGATAAGCGCAAAGACCCAGCTTGTTGTATGGTTTTTTGAGAAATAATTTGAACAGGCACTGCAATATTGCTGAGCGCTCTTTCCGTTTTAGTAGCAGTAAATACTGTGATTGATCCGTTGCCCAATAAAGTGTCTTGTTGTTGTGCAAGAGCAGCAGAAAAAAAACAACTTGAAACAGCCGAAAGCAAAATCCACTTCATCATACCCACTTATTGTGGGTGCAAAGTTGCTCTATCGTAAAGGGTTAATTGTCATCAAACTGTAGAACCGCTATCAACAAAATCTTTTTTACAATTGAATGACAATGACCCATTAGTGGTTAAGGAATATTCAAATACTTATGAACCTGTAAACTGAGCCTCCACTGTGGGTTTGCTTGAATATAAGCTAGAATAAGCGGAGTCATTTCTGCAGCTTTATCCCACTCAGGTTGAAGGTATAATTTACAAGAGGGATTTACCAACGCAGCATATTTTTCAGCCCATTCAAAATCATGTTTATTAAACACCACTACTTTTAATTCATGGGCTTTAACAATCACTTCATCTAAAGGTGCTTTGAATTTTTTTGGAGATAAACAAATCCAATCCCAGTTACCGCTTAACGGAGAAGAACCAGAAGTTTCAATATTGGTTTCAAAACCTGCAGCATGTAAAGCATCTGTTAATGCATCTAGATGGTGCATCAATGGTTCTCCACCTGTAACAACAGCCAATCTTCCCGGATGTGAACTTGCTTTTGCAACTATTTCTTCAATGGATACCATTGGGTGTTTGGTAACATCCCAACTGTCTTTAACATCGCACCAAACACAACCCACATCGCAACCACCGAGCCGAATAAAATAAGCAGCCCTGCCTTGGTGTGCACCCTCACCTTGAAGCGTATAAAAAGCTTCCATTACAGGTAGCTGTACGGAATTGTCTACAGAAATGCTCATTATCCTCTATTGTTTTGATAAGCCTGTAAAGTATTTTTAAGCAATCCAGCAATAGTC
Source organism: Sediminibacterium sp. (assembly GCA_046289145.1). GTDB lineage: Bacteria > Bacteroidota > Bacteroidia > Chitinophagales > Chitinophagaceae > Sediminibacterium. The sequence goes on along the minus strand of JBKBWE010000173.1, from coordinate 2,070 downwards.
ATCAATCCAACACCACCTGGAACTGGGGTTATAGCACTGGCTTTGGGGGCTACATCTTGGTACAGCACATCTCCCTTTATTCTAAAACCTTTTTTAGCAGTAGCATCATCTACACGGGTAATACCCACATCTATAATAACTGCTCCATCTTTAACCATATCAGCTGAAACAAATTCAGGTTTGCCCAAAGCAGCTACAACGATATCAGCTTGTAAGCAAAGCTCTTTTAAGTTGGGGGTATGTGAATGGCAAAGGGTAACGGTGCAATTACCTTGTGGAATATTACTACTTAATAGTATGCTCATAGGTCTTCCTACAATATTGCTTCTGCCAATTACTACAGCATGTTTTCCTTTGGTACTAATATTATAGTGAGCCAACAACAATAAAATTCCATATGGGGTAGCAGGAATAAAAGTGGGTAAACCTTGAACCAGTCTTCCTATATTACTCGGATGAAATCCATCCACATCTTTTCTAGGATCAATGGTTTCGATTACTTTTTCTTCACTAATATGCTTGGGCAAAGGCAATTGAACCAAAATACCATCTATATCAGGGTTATTATTGAGGGATTGGATGCTTTCTAATAATTCTGCCTCTGTGGTTTCTGCTGTCAAGCGGATCAAAGTGGACTCAAAACCAGTCTCTTCACAGTTTTTTACTTTACTTGCTACATAGGTTTCACTTGCACCATTATTTCCAACTAATATAGCTGCAAGGTGAGGAGCAGGTTTCCCCTTTTTAACTAATTCGGCAGTTTCTGCCTTTAACACTTCTTTTATTGCGGCCGCAGCCTGCTTGCCATCTAGTACTAACATGGGGCAAAATTACCACAATTAAGGGTGAATGGTCAAAAAATAGCTTTGTGGAGGTAATTTCTTAGATATTAATTAAAAGATAATTTATATGAGCGGTAATGTTAAAATATTCCCTACATTAGCGTAATTGTTAAATCTTTTAACAATTTTTGTAAAACTAAAACTTAACACATGAGAAAAAGTCTGACACTGTTGGCGTTTGCGTTGTTGTGTACAATGGCAACCTTCGCTCAAACAGTCCTCGTGCAGGGGCAAGTGACCGATGATAGAGGTCCCGTGCCTAACGCAACCGTGCAGGAAAAAGGCACAAAAAACATCACTCGTGCCGATGAGCTGGGTAAATTCAGCTTTAAAGTGAAGCAGGGAGCATTAGTTGTAGTAACTGCTGTAGGCCATGCGCCATTTGAGTTTGCTGCAACTACTGGATACCAAAATGTTAAAATAACTACTTTGGCTGGAGAGCTAGAGGAAGTATTTGTAACAAGTGCATTCGGCGTAAAAAAATCACAGAGAACAACTCCTTTTAGTTCTCAAGTAATTAACGATGAGAAGCTGAATGTAATTCGTCAGCCAAACTTAAACAACGCATTAGCGGGTAAAGTAGCTGGGGTTCAATTCAGAGGTCAATCTTCTGCTAAATTGAACGATCAGGGTTTCCTTCGTATTAGAGGTGGTGGATCTTTAGGAGATCAGGGTGCTATCTATATTGTAGATGGTACTATCACTAACTCTTTCGATATTAATCCAGACGATGTTGAAGATATCACCGTACTAAAAGGTGCAAACGCTACTGCTTTGTTTGGTAGCCGTGCTGGTAACGGTGCTATTGTTGTTACTACCAAAAAAGGTAGAGCAGGAAAAGGCATTGGTGTAGAAGTAAACCAGTCTACTACATTTGATAAAGCCGCTTTCATGCCGAACTACCAAAATGAATATGGTGGTGGTGATGGTGGTTGGTTAACTTTTACCTATAACCCAACTATGCCAGCAGAATGGCAAGCTTTAAACGGTAAGCGTTACCGCGATTTTACCGATGATGCTTCTTGGGGACCAAAAATTGATGGTTCTGAGTATATTCCTTGGTATGCATTTATTCCAGGTCATTCAAGATCAGGAAAAACGGCCAGCTTTACTCCTCAACCAAACAATGCAAGAGATTTCTGGAACACAGGTGTTACTGCTAATACCAACGTAAGTTTCTCTCAAAGCAATGGCGCTGGTCAAAGCTTAAGGGTTTCTTATACCAACC
>JBKBWE010000172.1:0-6235 GCA_046289145.1 Sediminibacterium sp. | reverse complement strand
TACAGTCCTTTTGGATGCGCAATTGATTTGGATCTTTCCGTCATAGCAATCATTTTCGTTAATGGCTCAAAATAGTGATAAAAGTGAAATTGATGGGTTATTTTCGCAACCAATTTAGCTTACATGAATATTCTACTATTAGGCAGCGGCGGCCGTGAACACGCATTAGCTTGGAAAATGACCCAAAGTCATCATTGTGATCAACTATATATTGCTCCTGGAAATGCGGGTACAGCTGATTTTGGAACCAATTTGGCCATTTCAGTGACCGATTTTGATGCCATTAAAGATGCTTGTATGAATTACCAGATTAATATGCTGGTTGTGGGCCCTGAAGAACCATTGGTAAAGGGGATTTATGATTTCTTTCAAGCAGACCCATCTTTAAATCATATAATAGTAGTAGGTCCATCAAAAGCTGCAGCCCAACTAGAGGGTAGTAAAGCTTTTAGTAAAAAATTCATGCAAAGACATGGTATTCCTACTGCTGCTTATGCAGAATTTACGGCTGATTCTATTGAAGAAGGAAGAAAATATATTCAACAACATACATTGCCCATAGTATTAAAAGCCGATGGATTGGCGGCTGGCAAAGGAGTCGTGATTGCAGCAACCACCGAAGAAGCATTGGCTAGTTTTGATGAAATGATTTTAGGCAAACAATTTGGTGCTGCTAGCGAAAAAGTAGTGATTGAATCCTTTCTACAAGGAATAGAAGTGAGTGTATTTGCCCTAACCAACGGGGAAGCCTACCATATTATTGGACATGCCAAAGACTATAAGCGCATTGGCGAAGGCGATACGGGTTTGAATACAGGCGGAATGGGTTGTGTTAGTCCAGTTCCCTTTATGGATGCGGCTTTCATGCAAAAAACAGAAGAAAGAATTATTCGTCCTACTGTAGAAGGACTGGCTAAAGAAGGGTTAGAATACCATGGTTTTATCTTTTTTGGTTTGATGAATATGGGTGGAGAGCCTTTTGTGATTGAGTACAACTGCCGTTTGGGCGACCCTGAGACAGAAGTGGTATTACCCCGCTTACAAACAGATTTAGTAGCGTTGTTTGCTGCCATGGATAATGGTACTTTAGAAGATGCCAATATTAGTTTTGACGAACGCAGTGCAGCTACCATTATGGCGGTGAGTGGCGGTTATCCGGGTTGTTATGAAAAAGGGAAAACCATTGAATTGCCTGCCAACAGTGAAATTCCCAAAGACACCCTGGTATTTCATGCAGGTACTATTTCTTCCGGTGAGCATGTTTTAACAAATGGTGGCAGGGTTTTGGCAGTAACTTCATATGGGGCAAATATTGCTGAAGCCGTTGAACGTTCCAAAACGACCCTACAGCAAATTTCCTTTGAGGGCATGTATTTTAGAAAGGATATTGGGTTTGAATTCCCTTGTTAATTCCACTAATTTCAAGCACCTTTGTAACTATTGCTTTAACTTACTCAAGAACTTAACCATACAATGGGATTATTTAATTTTTTCACACAGGAAATAGCCATGGATCTGGGTACTGCCAATACCTTGATTATTCACAATGACGATGTAGTTGTAAACGAACCCTCTATTGTTGCATTAAATCGCAACAATATGAAAGAGGTTTTAGCTGTTGGCAAGAAAGCACTCATGATGCACGAAAAAACACATGAAAGCATCAGAACCATTAGACCATTAAAAGATGGAGTAATTGCAGACTTTAACGCCGCAGAATTAATGATTCGCGAGTTAATGAAAATGATTTATCCTAAGAAGCCATTGTTTCCTCCAAGTTGGAGAATGGTAATTTGTATTCCTTCTTCTATTACTGAAGTAGAAAAACGTGCGGTAAGAGATAGTGCTGAACAAGCAGGTGCTAAAGAAGTATACATGATTCACGAACCTATGGCTGCTGCTTTAGGTATTGGTATTGATGTAGAAGAACCTGTTGGAAATATGATTATTGATATTGGTGGTGGTACCACTGGCATTACGGTAATTGCCCTAGCAGGAATTGTATGCGACCAAAGTATTCGTATTGCAGGAGATGAATTTACTGCAGACATTATGGAAGCACTAAGAAGATACCATAGTTTATTAATTGGAGAACGTACCGCAGAACAAATAAAAATTAATGTAGGTGCTGCAATGAAAGACTTAGATAATCCTCCAGAAGACATGCCAGTAAATGGTCGTGACTTGGTTACGGGTATCCCAAAACAAATCATGGTAAGCTACCAAGAAATTGCAGAAGCATTAGATAAAAGCATTTTCAAAATAGAAGAAGCGATTTTAAAAGCATTAGAAACTACTCCACCAGAATTGGCGGCAGATATTTACCGTAGGGGATTATACCTAACTGGTGGTGGTGCCCTCTTACGTGGATTAGACAAGCGCTTAAGTGCAAAAATTAAATTGCCTGTTCATGTTGCAGACGACCCACTGAAAAGTGTGGTACGCGGTACTGGGCTTGCGTTAAAGAACTATCAGCGTTTTCCATTTATCATGAGATAGAACAGCTAATCGGCTTTGAAAAATATTTTCCTGTTCATACGGCAATACTTTAATTTCCTCAGCTTTTTGCTGTTGCAAGTTCTATGCATTGTGATGTTGACCAAAGTAAGTAAAACGCATGAAACTTATTTTGCGGGCACTGTATTTGAAGTAACTGGTTATTTTAATAGTCGTTACGCCAACTTACAACAGTACTTTAATTTAAAAGAAGCCAACCAAAAGTTGGCTGAAGAAAATACTCGTTTAAGAAATGCGTTGGGTAGTAATTTTATTTCACTCGATAGCAGCCTAATTAATTTCACTGATTCTAGTTTTGTAGACACCCTAGGCAGAAAAAGAAAATTCATATATCTCCCGGCTAAAGTGATTGGGAATTCCTACACATTACAAAACAATTACTTAATGCTCGAAAGAGGTGCCAATCAAGGCATCAAAAAAGGCATGGCTGTAGTTGGACCAAGTGGAATTGTTGGAGTGGTGGTAGATGTATCAGCCAATATTAGTAAAGTAATGAGTTTGTTACATAGAAACAGTAAGGTTTCTGCTATGCTCAAAAAAGACAATACTACAGGCAGTATAGAATGGGATGGCGCAGATCCTTCCATACTTATTTTGAGAAATATATCTAAGAGTGCTAAAGTAGTTAAAGGCGATACAGTGCTTACCAGTGCTTACTCGGCCAACTTTCCATCGCATTTAATGATTGGTAGAGTAGCTTCCATTACTGCTGATCCTGCTACGAATTACTATACTTTGAAAATTAAAACTGCTACCAACTTTTTTACGATACAATCGGTTGATGTAATTTATAATACCCGTTACAACGAACAAATTGAATTGGAAAACCGAAATCAACAGCAATGAGCAGTTTATTAACCAATATATTCCGGTTTGCCTTTTTTATTCTTCTACAAGAATTTGTATTGAATAAAATACCCGCTTTACACCAGTTTATTGTTCCTTATATTTATTTTTTATACATTCTTTGGTTACCCTTTAAAATGGGGCCTTGGTCTGTATTATTATTGTCTTTCCTTTTTGGATTAACCATGGACTTTTTTACAGGAACCATGGGATTACATGCTGCAGCCTGCACTTTAATAGGTTATATCAGACCTTTTTTACTAAGCTTATTGATTCCTCAGGAAACCACTGAGCAGAGTTATCTAGAGCCTAGTATTAAAAGTATGGGTTGGGCTCCATTTAGTTTATACATAGGCTTGCTTACGTTTATACACCATTTTTATTTGGTGCTGTTAGAATGGCTACAATTTGGAAGCTTTACTTATTTCTTGGGCAAAGTGAGTGGAACAACTGGCATAAGTTTATTGCTTATTTTTTTGGCTGAAATGTTGTTCAACAGAAAAGCAAAATATAGAACGAATAGTTAGTGTAGTAGTTCTAGTTTATGCTTAATTTCACGTGGTCAAATCAATTGACTTCTCCTAATATATGTCCGTATTTAATCAAAGCCGTGGTAGGATTATCCAAATTATTATTGGTGTTGTATTTATTGTAATAACAGCACAGCTGATTAATCTTCAAATTTTCTCTTCCCAATATAAACTGGCAGCGGAAAACAACGCCATTTACCGGAAAATTATTTATCCGGATAGGGGCATTATTTTTGATCGTAAAAAAAGAGCCTTACTCGAAAACACCATCAGTTTCGATTTAATCGTTACTCCTTCCGAATCAAAAGGCACAGATACCGCATCACTTTGTGCCATTTTAGGGATTGATACAGCCGAGTATAAAAAGAGAATGGTTGACCTGATTTTTAAAAACACCCGTGTTCGTCCAAGCGTTTTTGAGCCCTTGTTAAGTGCTGAGTTATATGCGAAGCTTACCGAGAATATGTATAAGTTTCCTGGTTTTGTTTTAAGCGAACGCTCTGTTAGAACTTATCCATTTAATACAGCCGCACAACTACTTGGATATATTGCAGAAGTTGACACCAGTTACTTAAGAAAAAACAAACACTTAGGATATGAAATGGGTGACTATGCGGGCATGAGTGGATTAGAAAAAACCTACGAGTCTATATTAATGGGACAAAGAGGTATCAAGCGTTTTATAAGAGACAACAAAAGCAGAATTCAAGGACCTTACGAAAACGGCATATTCGATACCATCCCAGTTGCAGGCAGAAATTTATTTACCAGTATTGATGTAGAAGTGCAACAATTGGCGGAGCAATTGTTACAAAATAAAATTGGTAGCGCAGTTGCCATCAACCCAAGAACTGGAGGTATCATTACCATGGTATCTAGCCCAACCTATAACCCCAATGTTTTAACGGGTAATGCTCGCAGAAAAAACTGGGGCAGAATGGTAATGGATACCGCCAAGCCAATGTATAATAGAGCCATCAAAGGCCAATACCCTCCCGGATCTACATTTAAACCATTAGGGGCATTGGTGGCGCTTGATCAAGGCCTAATCACTTCCGATTATGGAATAGGCTGTAGTGGTGGATATGGAGCTTGTGGTGGCGTTTTTGTTAGATGCGAACACAGTAATGCAGGCCATGCTGCTAATTTAAGATTGGCATTAGCCAATTCTTGTAACTCTTATTTCTCCGACGTTTTTAGAAAAGCATTAGACAACAAAAAATGGGGCAATACCAATCAAGGCTATTTAAAATGGAAGGAATACATGAATGCTTTTGGCTTGGGCCGAAGATTAGAAGTAGACTTACCCAGTGAAGACAAAGCCAATATTCCAGACACCAGCATTTACAATAAATTTTTTGGAGGCGCAAGAAGATGGAACAGTTGTAGTGTGCTTACATTAGGTATTGGTCAAGATAAAATGACTGCTACCCCTTTACAAATGGCCAACTTAATGTGCATCATCGCTAATAGAGGGTATTATTTTCCACCGCATTTTGTGGACAGCATAGAAAACGAACAAATAGAAGATACCGTGTTGATGAATAAGTATCGAAAAAAACATGTGGTTACCAATATTTCAGATAACGATTATCAAGCGGTAAACGATGGAATGCACGATGTTACAGTTTACGGAACAGCATCTCACTTAAAAATTCCAGGCGTTGAATATTGCGCAAAAACTGGTACGGCACAAAATCCACATGGAAAAAACCACTCTTTATTTGTGGCTTTTGCACCAAAAGACAATCCAAAAATTGCTGTTGCAGTAGTGGTAGAAAAGGGAGGATATGGTTCTGTTGCTGCAGGCCCTATTGCTAGTTTGATTATGGAAAAATATTTGAACGATACTCTTAGTGCAGCAGGAAAAGCTACTGCTGAAAGGGTGACCAATATGAATTTAATTCCTCAAGCTATTAAAAATTGGTATACCAGAAAAGATGAAGAAAGAGCTGCTAGATTAGCCAAATTAGCACTAGAGGAAGCAGCAGAAAAAGAAGAGGCTGAAAATGTAAAAGAAAATAATAAAAATAATACTGAAGCTACACTTGAACAAGGAAGCAAACCAGTAGGCAATAAAAAAGACAGTACAGACAAATACAAAATTAAAGCAGCCTTATTACTCAGCGAAGACAAAAAGAAAAGAATAGGAGGGCGTGCACAATGATGAAAAATAAAAATATTTCACAAGGGGTAGACTACCCCATGATATGGCTCTATTCAATATTAGTTGCAATAGGTGTGTTATGTATTTTCATGGTAGAATTTAGCGAAGGCAGCAATTGGTTTACATCATTTATAGGTGGCAAAACCAATTATAGCAAACAATTATTCTTTGCAGG
>JBKBWE010000171.1:0-6294 GCA_046289145.1 Sediminibacterium sp. | reverse complement strand
GTTGAGTGTAATTTTTTGTCATAAGCAACCAAAAGGTCGCACTACTTGGTCAAAAGGCAAAAAGCCCTCAAAAGCTTTTTTGCCTTTTGTTTAAAAATTGCACTTATTACTTGAACTCAGCTAAGATTAATATCATTAATCTTAACTTGGCTATGGTATTTGACTTCTATTTGTTTGCTTGCTTCTGCAAGTAATTCTTTTTTATGGTTGTTTACATAAATACTGGCAAATAAGAAAGCTATTAGCAACAATACTAGAAGACTTAGTATTGGATAAACTATCCATTTAAATACTCTTTTCAAATAAAAAGTTTCAATAAATTTAAGTTATCTACCCATGTAAACCATTAAAATTTGAATATCACTTGGATTAACGCCACTTATTCTACTTGCTTGACCTAATGTACTAGGTTGTATTTTTTTCATTTTTTGTAAGGCTTCATTCGAAAGTGCGCCAAGTTTACAATAATCAAAGTTTGCAGGTATGGTCATATTTTCTAAGTCACTCATTTTATCTACGAGTTGTTGTTCCTTTTCAATATAACGTTCGTATTTTATTTGTATTTCTGATTGAAGTAAAGCGTCTTCTGAAATATTGGATAAGCTTACTTTTAGTGTAGGAAGATTGTCTTGCAGGGCATCTAATGTAACATTGGGTCTTAATATAATTTTTGCTGCTTTCTGTTTTTCGGTAATTGTAGCAGATTGTATGTTATTTAAATACTCATTGATTTCATTTGGTTCAACCGCATAACTTTTCAATGTTTCTTTTACGAAAGCAACTTCTTTATTCTTAATAGCTACAGCTTTCATGCGTTCTTCTGAAGCTAGTCCTATTTTATAACTTTTTTCGGTTAGCCTTATATCTGCATTATCTTGTCTTAGTAGTGTTCTAAATTCTGCCCTGCTGGTAAACATTCTATAGGGCTCATCTGTACCTTTATTTATTAGGTCGTCTACCAATACCCCTATATAAGCTTCAGATCTTTTTAAAATGAATGGTTCTAAATGTTTTGCTTTTTGATGTGCATTTATTCCAGCCATTAAACCTTGACAGGCGGCTTCTTCATAACCGGTGGTACCGTTTATTTGACCCGCAAAAAAGAGATTGCTTATCTGTTTTGTTTCCAAAGCATGGGTCAATTGAGTAGGCATAAAATAGTCGTACTCAATGGCATAGCCAGGCCTAAAAATTTTACATTTTTCAAACCCAGGTACTTGTCGTAAAGCTGCCATTTGTACTTCTTCTGGCAAAGAAGTGGAGAATCCGTTTACATATATTTCAACCGTATCCCAACCTTCTGGCTCCACGAATAGTTGATGACGATCTCTATCCGCAAAACGACTTATTTTATCTTCTATGCTAGGACAGTATCTAGGACCAACTCCTTCGATTCTTCCTTGATACATGGGAGATCTATCAAAACCCGTTTTTAATAAGTCATGTACTGTTTGATTGGTATAAGTAATATAACAACTCCTTTGATTTGCCGCTTTTACCTTAGGAGTATTCATATAAGAAAAACCAACAATGTGTTCGTCACCTTTTTGTTCTTCCATTTTAGTGTAATCGAGACTTCTTCCATCTACCCTTGGTGGGGTGCCAGTTTTTAATCGATCGCTTTCAAATCCTAGTGCAACCAATTGTTCAGTAATTCCAGTTGCTGCTTTTTCCGCTACACGTCCTCCGCCAAACTGTTTCTCACCAATATGTATTACCCCGTTTAAAAAAGTACCACTTGTTACCACTACAGACTCGGCCATTATTTCATGCCCCAACCCCGTAATGACTCCACAAGCCTTGTTGTTTTTAATAATGATTTCTTTTACCATGTCTTGGTAAAAATCTACATTGGGTGTTTTCTCTAGCCACTCTCTCCATTTAGCCGCAAAAAGCATCCGGTCGTTTTTTGCCCGCGGGCTACACATTGCGGGTGCGTTTCTCAAATTGAGCATTCTAAATTTAATAGTACTTAGGTCGGTAATGATTCCACTATATCCACCTAATGCGTCTATCTCTCTTACAATTTGTCCCTTTGCAATTCCACCCATTGCGGGGTTGCAACTCATTTGGGCAATGGTTTGCATATTCATGGTGATCAACAACACAGAACTTCCCAAGTTAGCTGCTGCTGCTGCTGCTTCACATCCTGCATGGCCAGCGCCTACTACTATTACATCGTATTTTGAAAACATAGTGCAAAGATATTATAGGATAAGCCCTAACCGAATTTTTTTAATATTTCTCTTTCGGTTAATATTGATTTAGCGGATTCTGTTTCTAGGTATTGTTGATACTCTTCATTGGAAAAGCCTGGAATTTCATCGAGTATTAATTGATTGGTTTGAATGAAATCAAGTAGTTCCAATTGCGGTGATACAAACTGTTCGTTGATAATAGACTCCAGTTTTTTAATATAGTATAGGCAACCCTGAAAGCCCGTTTTTTCAAAAAGTACTTCAAAGTGTCTCTTAGCAAATAATAGGTCGGAGGAACCTCCCAAACCACCTGTTGGGGATACTCGAATATTTAAATAGTTCCAACAAGCCTTCAATTCTTCCTCTGATGTTGTATCAAACCAAGCAACTGGTATAATATGTTCAAACTGCCAGGCTTTTCCAAAGTTCTCCCAGGATATACCCTTCGAAAATTGTGTTTCAAACCAAATTCTGAGGTCGGTTCTGCAAAGTCCGAAATATGAAGCGTATTGTTCACTGGGTGCATTTTCAAGTACAAACCGCCTGAATGCCATTTGCCATTTCCTTTTTTCGTTCTGCATATAATTCTTCTAGAATGTAAAGGTCAATGTTCCACGAATCACATCCAAATATTGTTTCAGGGTGGAACGGTTGCCCGTGGAACTATTTGAATAGGTTTTGAGGAAAGCTAAACATCAGCATCTAGTTCTTGGGCCCTTCTTGGCAACCCAGTTCTTGTACTATAAGGTATTGATTATTGGTAAGTTGTTTGACGCTAACCCCCATTTTGGTGTAATTGGAATTGAATAGGTTTTTCCTATGCCCCAAATCTGGCAAATTAATATCTAGATAAAGTAAAAGCAACGAGCTTAACCCATCTTGGTCATTTCCCAATGAAATATTCTCACCACTACAAGCTTTATACCCCACTTTTTTCATTCTATCACTAAAGCTAGATCCATCTGAAGATTGGTGACTTACTCTTCCATTGTTTTGGGCAATATCCTCTGCATGTAATTCTGCAGCCTTAGTTAGTTTGGTTTCGGGCTCCAAAAAGGGGAGTGGAGAAATTTTACCCAAATCTCTAATCAAACTATTGGCATATGTTCCTTTTAAAGTAGGTTGAAGTTTAATAAAAGGAATTAAGGCTTCATCTCTAAAAGCTTTTGGATATAATCTGGCAAAATTGGTCCAGTATATAAATGAACGAGCTGCATTGCTAGACGAGCGGTAGACTTTATTGTCTTCTAGTTTTTCAACTAGGTCTTTATTTAATTCAATGTTGGGTTCAAAGGGAATATCTTTCAATACTACCTGACTATATTGTTGAGCACTTACACGGCCTGAAATCACTAACAAACAAGCAAGGACCAATACTTTTACATTCATTTTTGGGCTTTAGCTAATAGGTGCAAATACTGGTCCTCTTTTTGCCTCATCACTATAATTTCACTTTTCTTTTTGTCTTTATAGCCACATAAATGTAGGGCACCATGGAAAAGTACCCGCTGCATTTCGTTTTGGTAAGAAACCCCTTGTTGAATAGCATTGTCTTTTACGCGGTCTATGCTTACATATATTTCTGCTACGATGGGTTCACCCGGTTCGTTTAAACCGAAAGTGATGATATCTGTGAAATAATTGTGTTGCAGAAAGTCTTGGTTGATTTTCAAGAGCATATTGTCTGAACAGAATATATAGTTAATTGACCCTAGGGTTTGTTTTTCTTTTTTGAAAATAGAGGCAATAAAAGATTTTAGCCCTGTTTTGTTTTGAAATACAAAGGGGCGGTCACCGGTTCTAAAATTGATTTTGGTCATAGTTGGTTATTACTCCAAAATTCGTAACAAAACCAATACGGGCTAGATTACCTTTACCATATAATCGGAAATATGAAAAGATTGTCTGAATTGACAGCGGGGCAAAAGGGTATCATCGATTCATTTGAGAAAGACGAGATTTTTATCAAACTCATGGAAATGGGATGTGTGCCGGGCGAAAAAGTGAAAGTAGAACAGATTGCTCCATTGGGTGATCCTATTTCAATCTGCGTATCTGGTTATAGATTGAGCCTAAGATTAAGTGAGGCAAACAGTATTTTTGTAACCGAGGATTTGTCTTAATAAATTGATAATCAATAAGTTAGATGAAAATTGGCCTCTACTTTGGATCCTTTAACCCCATACATACTGGCCATTTGATTATAGCCAGCCATGTATTAAACGAAACCAATCTACAACAAGTTTGGTTTGTGGTGTCGCCACAAAACCCGTTTAAACAAGAACATAGTTTACTCAACGAATACCATCGTTTACATTTGGTGCAATTAGCCGTGGAAGAAGACACTAGACTAAGGGCATCTGATATGGAGTTTAAATTACCCAAGCCTTCTTATACAATAGACACTTTGGTTTATTTGAAGGAGAAATACCCGCAACATCAATTCACCATTATTATGGGAAGCGATAGTTTTCAGAATTTACCCAAATGGAAAAACGCATCATTATTAATTAGTGATTATGAATTCATTGTGTATAATCGTCCTGATTTTGTGGTCACCAATCATCACCAGGCAAGGGTGACTATTTTAAATGCACCCTTGTTAACCATTTCTGCTACCCATGTTCGGGAAAATATTAAAGCAGGAAAAAGCATTCGATACCTGGTTCCAGATAAAGTGCGGGAATATATTGAAGCCAATAAATATTTTAAGTAAGGGAACTTTCATCCACTTAAATAATATTCACTCAACTTGTTTTTTTACTAAGCCGAATAGAATAGATTTATTCTCGTAAATCAACGCTATGAGAAAAATATTGGTGCTATTATTTATTACTTGCTCTTTACAAGTTTTTGCCCAACCCTTAACGGTTGACCATATTATGCGCGATCCTAAATGGATGGGAACATCTCCTTCAAATGTATTTTGGAGCAACGATAGTAAAACAGTTTTTTTTAATTGGAATCCACAAAAAAACAGCTCAGATTCTTTATATGCATTTTCAATTAACGGAACTGCGCCAGAGAAAGCCAACAATGCAATTATTGAACGCAATAGCGCACTAAATAATGCTATCTATAATTTGGCTGGAACACAAATGGTGTATGCGTTTCGTGGTGATATTTATTGGACGGAAATTAAAACCAATAAAACCATTCGAGTAACACAAACAGAAGAACAGGAAAATAATCCATCCTTTATTATGAATGAAGAGTGGATTGTATTTACCAAGTCTCCTAATTTATTTGCTTGGCATACCAAAACGGGTGTGCTGATGCAATTGACCAATATTGGTTCCGGTGGGAGCGCAACTGTAGGAAACTTCAATCGGGCCGCGGCTTCAATCAACACACAAACCCAAGATGGTTGGTTGCAAAAACAACAGTTGGATTTATTTGAAGTGTTGAAAGAAAGAAAAGATAAGAGAGAGCAGCGTGCAAATTATGTAAGAAACAATCGAATTGTTTACAATGATACCATCAAAAGAATTTCGACTGATGGTAAAATGATGCAAGGGCTACAAATCAGTCCAGATGCCCGTTTCGTTACTTATAGATTGTATCAGGCACCTTCTGGTAATAAGGCTACCATTGTTCCAGATTATGTAACAGAGTCTGGATACACAACCGATTTAAATACCAGAACCAAAGTGGGCAACGCATTGGGCAAGTTTGATTTTTATGTTTGGGATCGGATGCGCGATACGTTGATGCAAATAAAAACAGATGCAATTCCTGGCATACAAGACTTACCAGATTACGCAAAAGATTATCTAAAAAGATACGAAGGAAAAAAACCAACCAATCGTTCAGTAGTCATCTATGGTCCTTATTGGAACAGCAGCGCAAGCTTTGCAATAGTTGATATTCGTTCTCAAGACAACAAAGACCGTTGGATTATGCAATTGGAAGCGGCAACCGGAAAATTATTGCCCATCGATAGACAAAGAGACAATGCATGGATTGGTGGTCCTGGCATTGGTGGCGGCAACTTCGGAACCAAAATTGGTTGGATCAATAATGACCAGTTTTATTTTCAAAGTGAAACTTCAGGCTATTCACATTTGTATGTGTACGATGTAAAAACACAAAATAA
>JBKBWE010000170.1:0-6306 GCA_046289145.1 Sediminibacterium sp. | reverse complement strand
TTTAGTATTGAAGAATGGAAGAGTATTTTCTAAAATAGAGGGATTAAAGTAGATAAAATTAAATGCCTCCCTGAGAATGTGAGTCATTTAAATAGGAAAGATGAAATTCTTATTTGGTTTAAAGCCAATCATGTAGATGAAAAGTTTATCATCATTGATGATGATGCATCATTGAATGAACTTCCTGATTACTTGAAAGTACATTTGGTTATGCCTAGTCCCTATATTGGACTTACGGAAGAATATTTAGTCAAGTAAGCTGGTTTGAGGTAGGGGGGGATTCATCGAATGCTTAGATAAAAATGTATTCCAAATTAATAAGTTGGGATTTTGTCATGAATCTTGTCTATTATATTTGGAATTGATCTCCAATATTTCTTCTGTAAGTTCATTAGACTATCGAGTCTTTTACTATTATAAAATTCAATACAGTGTTTTAATACTTTTCTTTTCTGATATAATGGTATTAAATCTGCTGGATATCTACCTTCTGAATTTATTGAGTCTAATCGAATAAATTCAGTTTCTTTCTTTATTTGAACTTCAAGAGAATCATCGAAGATTGCAATTCCTAAAGCGTCGTAGTAACTTTTATCATTATCCCATAAAATTTTTTCTATATTTTTATTTTCATAGCCTTTCAATTGGCATAGACAAAAAGCTCTTGATTTAAATTCCTTATCCCAGTTATCAAAATTCCACATTTTTCTTTCTTCCCTTAATTCTTTGGTTGAAGAACAAGATATCATTAGTTGTAAAAAGCATATTATTACAATATTGGAATAAGTGTTTTTCATGTATCTAATTCTTTGTATTCAAATTTATGGGTATTAATTGGCTCAGTTATTAGACTAATTTCTAAATTTTTCTATATCCCCCACAATTGCTCCCCATGGTAATAAAAGACCCCATTTTTGATTGCTTCCGGTATATTGGTCTTTGTGTGTTAGGCCTTTTCTGTTAGGTTAGATTGATAGGTGTAGTATATAGAACACTGCTCTTCCGTTGATATTGGAGAGTTGTTTGATTTGTAGGGGGGATTAAAACTGTCACGGCTTTGTGTAGTGTAATTTTTTTTTGAAATGTTCACTAATTCGTTACCTTTGAAAAGTGAGCAGAAAACTATCCACTTACGGGAAATACTTTTTTGATTTCTACAACAAGCTTGATGAAGACTTGCAAGAAAAAATTGATTGGGTATTCGAGCTTATCAAGTCAGTTGATCATATACCTAAAAAGTATTTTCAACACGTTGAAAATTCGGATGGACTCTTTGAAATCAGAATTGAATTTGAGAGTAATATTTATAGAATATTCTGTTTTTTTGACGAAGGTAATTTGGTGATATTGATAAATGCTTTTCAGAAGAAAACACAAAAAACACCAAAGTCAGAACTTGATTTTGCTAAGAATTTAAAGAAACAATATTTTATCGACAAAAAATTAAGTCTAGAAAATGAAAAAGGAATTAACAAAAAAAACAAAAGATAAAGTTGTTTCATGGGACAAGCATTTAGATAAAAAATATGGTGTTCGTGGTACAGCATCTCGTTTAGAATTTGAAACCAAATCACAGACTTTTATTTTAGGTGAGTTGTTGAAAGATGAAAGAGAAAAAGCTAATTTAACTCAAGCAGAAATGGCTGAAAGGACTGGAACGAAGAGAAGCTATATTTCTAGGATTGAAAATGGTAGGGCAGATATTCAACTATCAACTTTGTATCGGCTAATTGAACAAGGGTTGAATAGAAAGCTTGAATTGACAATTCATTAAGCTCACTTTGTCAGGATGATCAAATTTCTGCTGGTTGGACGGAGAATCAAATTCTTGAGTCTTATCCAACAGTTACTGCTGAATCTTTGAGGGCTGTATTTCTATACTTGAAGGAATCCCTTATAGACCCTCGAAATCACTTGCTGTTATAAATTTCATGTTGTTTGTTTTAGCCATTTCTAAAACTGCCAAAGCTGATTTTTTTGAAACAGAGGGGAAGTCGTCTAGAAACTCTACTAAGTCTTCACCTCCTTCAATATAATCAAAAAGTGTTTGTATCTGAACTCGGGTTCCTGCAAATACTGGAGCACCACTCATTACTTCAGGGTCAATGCTAATTTCTCCGTATTTCATACATTCATGTTTGTATTAAAGTTACTGAAATATATAAAACTCTCCATTTTTGATTGCTTCCGGTATATTGGTCTTTGTGTGTTGGGGGATTATGACTGAGGTGTGAGTGAGGTGGCTCATTTTGTCGGAATGCGTCTATTCAATTAATCCTTAGACATAGACAATGTTCTGTAAAATTTGAGGACCTATGTATTTGCTTAGTCCATTCTTAGTAAGTACTTCTACCTTCTCTCCAATAAAGATATTTTCAAAAAGGTCGTATGCGGCCATTAGGTTATCAAAATTCTCTTTGCCTGGCTCAAAGTCAATCAATAGATCAATATCACTATTTGGTGTCTGTTGATCACGCAAATAGGAACCAAATAGCCCAATATCTGATATGCCGAATTTTGAGAATTCGGGTTTATTGGCTTTTAGTTTAGTTAATATTTGATCCTTTGTAGTCATATCCTTTGTAAAGATAAGATAGCTTGGATATATAAGATGTAGGGTGGATTGGAGCCGCCACTTAATCAAAAAGCCTTTGCTATTTTAGCGGCACGCTTTAGTGGTTTGCGCTTGGATGTTGCCAGCGGTAAAAGGGATTTTAGTTTATACGGTCTATTAAATGCTTCTTGACTCATTTTGAATTTCTGGGAAAGAATCCGAATCGTGTCTTTTGATAGCCCTTTTTTATAATTAAGCATGTCAGTGTAAATACCAGCAAAACTGACCCCCTTCCGCCAGCACAATGTGACCCCCTAAAAAGTCTTGTTTAAAACGGGGTAAATTGACGGCCTAAAAAATGATAAAGAACTAGTTGCTTTTGCTTTTCAAACGTAAGATTTTTTCTGTCTATTTTGGTTAATTAATTTTTTCTGTTTCTTCAGCGTTATTTTCCTTCTTTAGTTTTCTTAATGATTCTCCTTTCAGTTCTACCCGAACGGATTGATGAACTAGTCTGTCGAGGATGGCATCTGCAACGGTTTGTTCGCCAATTACATCATACCAATTTTTCACTGGAACCTGCGATGCGATGATGGTACTATGTTTACCATGGCGGTCTTCTACAATATCCATTAATAATGCTCTACCACTAGCATCAAAAGACTGTATGCCAAAGTCGTCTAGTATTAACAGGTCTTGTTTCTCTAGTCGAGCTAGCTCTCTTATATGTGAGCCATCAGCTTTAGCCATTTTTAAGATTGATAGTAGTTTGGCCGTGTTGGAATAATAAACTTTAAAACCAAATAAGCAAGCCTGGCGACCAATGGCAGAAGCTAAATAACTCTTACCTGTACCGGTACTACCTGTTATAAAAACATCTTGCCCTTTTTTTATAAACTCGCAAGTAAGCAATCGGTCTATTTGGTTTTTATCTAATTCTCTTTTGTTACCAAAATCAATACCGTCAACATCTGCTAGGTATCTGAACTTAGCTGTTTTAATGTTACGTTGTAGGGAGCGGTGCTTGCGATCATCCCATTCGTTTTGTACTAAGTACTGCGCCATCTCATCATTGGTAAAAGTAACCGTTGGTGGTAGTTCTACAAAAGATTTAAAAGCAGTCTGCATACCATGCAGACGCATGTCGCCCATTTTCTTTAACGTGTCTTTGTTCATGTGTATTGATTGTATTGGTTAGTAAATAAGATTATTCATAGTAATCTGCACCACGGACGTTTTCGTGTGAGGGCATTTCTGTTGTTGGTATCTCATCTTCGATTTGGATAGCATCTGCTTTTGATCGGAGTATTTGATCAATGATGCCATAGTTGTAAATGCCATAACTGTCTGCTCGTTTACAAGCGTTGACAAGTCTTACGTTACCCACCCGTTTGGCAAAGTTTAATACACCAGAACAGGATCTATAGCTTTGTTCAGGATATACCTCTCTGGCTAATATCTTGGCTATATACTGCGCAACACCTGCTCCAATCTCATTGGCAGTAGTCATAAATTTCTGGGGGTTCCAGTCTGACGCATATTTATGGTGCGAGGCTAAGTGGTCTTGTGTGGTTATGTACTTCAACTCTTTGCCCATATATCTATTATGTACAGCTACAATCTCATGATCATCATAAACATTTAATTGCGTAGTGGTATACTTTATCTTCAATCGCTTACCGATGAGCTTGTAGGGTACACTGTAATAGCGTTTATCAACACTTAGCATTACATGACCATACTTATTTACTGTTGATAATTGAACCGTTGTTGGCTCAAACAAATAGGGATTAAGGGGTTTTAGCGTTTGTTTTTCTATTGCTATAAACTGTTGCATCCGACTATAGTTCTCTCCAGTGAGCTTAGCGTTATTGTGCACTTCGAGATGCACAAGTATGTCTTTATTTATCTCATCAAGTTGGTGATAGACCTTTTGATCAATCTTCGAGAAGATAGTGGTGTAGCTGATTTTTACAGCACCTTCTACCAATGCTTTGTCCTTGGGTCTATACGTTCGAGTAGGGTAACCAAAAGTGTGGTAATGCTCCGCAAAGGCTGCAAAAGTATCGTTGAGTTGTGCTTCATATTTGCTGGCTTTGGTAACGGCAGATTTTAAATTATCGGGAACTATCGCTTGTGGTACACCACCAAAAAAATGCAATGCACGTTCACAACCAAGAATAAAGTCTTCTTTGCATTGTGAGTGAACGGCCATTACAAAAGTGAGCTGACTACAACCAAGTATGGCTACAAAAACCTCTAGTTCAATGATCTCACCAGTAGCTCCATCTACTAAATGCAATTTTTGACCCGTGAAGTCCACAAACATTTTATCGCCTGCTATATGGGTCATCTTTAAGGATGGCTTACTCAGCTGCATGTAGTTGTTAAGGCGCACTATAAATGCGGAGCTTTTAAATCCATCGGGATATTTTAAAGCATAAGCTTCAAACACTTTTCCTTTGGTAACACCTCTTTTCTTAAGCATTGCAGCATACTCAGTTAACATCGGTTCTAAATCTGATACGCGCTTATTGACCACCTTAATAGGTTCTTTAATTAAAAACAACCGAGACATCTCTGCATCACTCATCTTTTCAATTTGCTCCATTGTCTTTTCTGACAATACATAGCGGTACAAGTACTTTTTAATCGTATTACGAGCAATACCTGTGGATTGGCTGATTGATTTAGTCCCCTTCCCTGAAGCGTAAAGTCGTAGAATCTGGCGTATTGTAAACATCTCAATTGTTTTATTAGACATGAAAAGAAAGGACTTGATGAACCAAGAACCTCGGCCTTTTTTGCTACTAAAACAACTAATTCTCCTACCAATATTTAGGGGGTCAATTTGAGCCGTTACGAGGGGGTCACATTGTGCCGGAGAACGGGGGTCAGTTTATGCTGGTATTAGGGGGTCAATTTGCGTGGATTTTCCACTTTAACAATTACCCCAATAGTTCCAGTTATTTTTAATCCTAAATGTTCTGCTATTTTTCTGGCTTTGAAGTCATCCAGAATAATAGTGCTGTCAGGCGTTTCTAATGCTAAGGCAATTGCACTTGATTCACCTTTATCAATTTGCATTTCTAGAAGTTGTTGTCTGTATTTATCATTGACCTCAATGATTGTAACCCAATCTGGCATTTCTCCACCAAACTCATTAGCTATTTCTATAGTTGTAATGATTTGACCATATAAACTTTTCAAAAGGGTTAACTCACCAATATTTGATAGAACAATAAAGCAACTGGTATCAGAGATAATAGCTTTAGGCATTTGCAACATCCTTTGCAAGTTCTGAAGCCGGGGTATTGAAAATTGAAACTTCGTATTTTGCTAAAAGTTCGGCGAAAGTTCTTTTAGTAAATCCGGCCAATTCAGCTGCTTGGCCTAAGGATAGTCTACCCTGCTCATAAAGCT
Organism: Sediminibacterium sp.; assembly: GCA_046289145.1. Lineage (GTDB taxonomy): Bacteria > Bacteroidota > Bacteroidia > Chitinophagales > Chitinophagaceae > Sediminibacterium. Next base: position 329 of record JBKBWE010000170.1, on the reverse strand, counting down.
TTGATGCTATAAGCATGGTTATATCTGAGTTATCAAGATCTAAACTGTCAGGTATATTTAGCGTCAAAGTTTTCATATCTCAAATATAAGAATTTTAATGTAGAAAGATTTAAGCAGGAAATGTATGTTAAAACTTGTGTGTAGTAGCCTTTTAAGGCAGTAGGGGGATTAGAGCTGCCTTGTTAGATAGCGTTTGATTATTTTTTCATATCCCCCACAATTGCTCCCCATGGTAATAAAAGACTCCATTTTTGATAGCTTCCGGAATATTGGTCTTTGTGTGTAAGGCCTTTTCTGTTAGGTTAGATTGAAAGGTGTCGTCTATTTCA
>JBKBWE010000169.1:0-6315 GCA_046289145.1 Sediminibacterium sp. | reverse complement strand
AATCAAGAACAGTTTATCTGTTTAAACTATCACGATTATGGAAGCAGTATTGATTTTAAACAAGGGCGTTTACAAGATATTAAAGTGGTTACACAAAATATTACTACAAAGGGATTCTCTTATAAGATTAATCGCATGCCCGATTTTAATCCGGAGAGCTACGAAGTAAAGCCCATTCAATTTGCATATGGTCAACGCAATTATGAGTTCAAAGTAAAAGTGAACAAGTCTATTAATAAACTATTTAATAATTATCCTTCTGTTGAATATGCCATGCAGTTTACTGCTCCACTTAGTAATGCAACCTATCAATCTTTGATTCCTGCATTAAAACAAACAGTGGCTAAAATGAATCAGAAAAAAGGAGTAGATTATTTAATGCATTTAACTCGTTCTTCTTTTGCATTTGAGAACGACGCTACTTTATATGGTAAGGATAAAAGATTTTCTCCTGAGCAAACTTTATTTTCAGAATACAGTGATTGCGAAGACCGCGCGGCTTTCTTTTTTTACTTAGTAAAAGAAATTTACAACCTTCCAATGATTGTACTTTCCTATCCACAACATGTAACGGTTGCTATACAATTTGATACCCCTCAAGGAAATCCAATAGTATATAAGGGCAATCAATACTGGGTTTGTGAGCCAACCCCACAATTAAAAAACCTAAAAATTGGACAAGGTATTCCTTCTCTTAAAAAAGAAGCTTTTGAGGTGGTTTATGAATACCAACCTAGTTACCGATAGTGTTTATTTTCTTCTAATTGTGTGAATATAAACAGGGGGCTGAAGATATTGATTGGCTTCTTTTAAATCATGAATTTTTCTTACGATGGGCATGCCTCTTACAACAGCGCCAAATGCTGCAAAACCCAATCCATCCGCCATATTTTCTCCACCAAAATCAAATCCAGTTTCATCTTCTACCATTATAAAAAATTCAGGGCCTCCTGAACCAGGCTCATTCCTAGCCATTGAAATGGTACCTTCTTTGTGCAATATGCCCGTTTGCTTTGTAGACTCGTGGGGTATTCCTTGAAGGCTTTGTGCCAGTTTATTATTCGACTTCCAAATGCCTCCTTGTACTAAAAAAGCCTTTGGTGCATTTGATGGTTGGTTATACATATTAAGCACTCTGTAAAAATTACTTTGATCATAATAGCCCGAATCTATATAAGCCAAAAATGCATTTGCAGTTAATGGTGCTTTGTGCGTGTACAATTCAATTTCGATTTCTCCATACGCCGTTTCAATAATCACATGAGGTAATCCCTTTTGTGTTTGTTCTTTACAAGACCAAAGCAGAATGACTAAACAAATCGCAAATGGTTTTTTAAACATAACAGGGGCTTGATTAAGGTTTCGGGGTCTTTAATTCTAAGAGGGTGATTTGAGACTTTTGAATAGGGCTAAAATTATTATCTGATACCAACAATATACTTCTATTTCCATTAGGCAAAATGGGTCCAAAGCTAATGCCTTCTATGTTGTCGGTATAAATACCCAGCTCATCTAAATTCATCAACAAGGTTTTTTTCATAGGTTGATATTGGGCTGGTGCTTTAAGAGAAGCAAAGGCAGATACGTCCGTTGCTTGGTTATAGTCTGCTAAAAAAATTCTTATGGAGCATGGAATTCTTCCAGTAGAATAAGATCTTTCTAGTACCAGAAGTTGATTGTTACCTATCCACAAAAATTCAGGAACACTATTAATTTTATATTCATTAATAGGATTGGGGGCATATACTACAGGAGATAGTTCGTATGCATATTGGCGTGTGGATTTTTTTGTTAGCATATCAAATTGGTAAAATCGAATCATTGCTCCATTCGGCTTTAAATCTGCTCTTGGACCATCTTCTTGTAATGGCTCTTCTACATTTACCATTAAAGTTTTATAATTATCTGCATAACTCATTCCCTCTAATACACCGTTTTGTCTAGGCCCTTTTTCCATAAAGCTCATGTAAAGATTACCGGGCATTGAAACGCTGTCTTTGAATTTTCCATTGGGTGTTACAAAATAAACCGATGGATTAATTAAAATGCTGTCTTTTCCTCTAATCGTATTTTCTCCCTCGCTACTCCAAACCAATAATTTGCTGTTGGGATTATATCTTATGCTTTCTGGGTCTGGTGTTTTATACGGATTTTCTTTAGTGCTTGGATAGGTTTTACCATTTTCATCTTTTAAATAAGAAAGCTGGGTGAAAATAACCGTATCAATTTTATTTTGGCTGATGACAATTTTTGCTTTGTAAAACCTAGCTGGATTTAGTGAAGAGCGATCATCACATACCATATAATATTGATTATTTTTTTCATCATAATCAATGGCAGATAAGCCACCCACTATGGATTCTTTAAATGTATAATTATGGGGGATGGTATACGTATGTAAATACTGCAGTTCTTTGTTTGTAGGAGTGTAATTGGTAGTTAATTGTTTAGTACTTGTACAAGAAACGAAAACCACGAAAAATAACAATAAAAAGCCCAAATATTTATTCATAAAAACAATTCAGGCGGCAAATGTAGTAAAAATGGGCTACCATCGATTGACTCTGGCGTATTGCACCATCATAGCAGTGTTTTTTAAATTCAGTTTTCGTAGAATATTTCTGCGATGCGTATTAATGGTTAATACGCTTAAATTAATGGCTTCTGCAATTTCTTGGCTGGTTAATCCTTTGCTAATTAGAGAAACTATCTCCTTCTCTCTTTTACTTAATCCCCCATCTTCTTCCTTTAACTGGGCCTGCATTTCTTCCCCCCACATAAACACGTTATTTCCAGCAAGTACTTGCTCAATCGCTTCAATTAACTCATCAGATGAAAGATTCTTGATAATATATCCTTTTACCCCCAATAATCTACATTGGTGCATAATATCGTTGTCGTTTTCCATACTTAAGATAATGATGGAAGCGTTGGGAAATTTACTGAGGATTTTTTCAGCTACCTGAAAGCCATTACCATCTGGAAAATGATAGTCTAATAAAAAAATATCTGGGCGTCTATCTTCGTATAATTGAAAAGCATCTTTTGCTGTAAAAGCTTCTCCTACCCAGTTAATCCATTCTTGTTCTTTTAAAACCATTTGGATGCCTTCTGCAAATATTTTATGGTCGTCGGCAATGGCAATTCTTGTTATATTGGGCATGTAGATGGGTTTTCGATCCGGATATTTCAATTACAATACTAGTGCCTTTTGTGTTTGAATCAATCAAAATTTTTCCACCTAAATATTCAACCCTATAGCGGATATTTTTTAAACCAATTCCCTCAGATTGATTGGGTATAAAGCCTGTTCCATTGTCTTCTACCAGCAAAGTGATGGTATTATTGTTTGTTTCTTCCCATAATGAAATATATACATCTGTGGCATTGGCATGTTTTTTCACATTATAAATAAGTTCAGAAACAATTCTATACAAGCCTGCTTCCACTGCCAATGGATATCTTTTATTAATAGTACAATCTAAATGAGTAATAAATTCGTTAGACAAATTCCATCTTGAAACTGTTTTTTCTAAAACAGACACCAAACCGGTTTCAGGTAAATTAACTGGCATTAAATCGTGCGCAATATTTCTTAGGTCTTCAATTGCTTCTGATAGTTGCATGTCTAACCATGCCTGGTTAGGAGCGTCTTGTTTTAATTTATTAAAAGCCCCAATTCGAATACTACCCAGCAAGCCACCTAGGCCATCGTGTAATTCTCTAGCCAATCTAGAACGTTCCTCTTCTTGTGCTTGAATTAGCCTATCTGCTTGTAAACTTCGCTCTATCGTTAATTCATACTGAGCCTGTTCTCGTTCTTTTTTATAATAATTATACCGTTGTGTTAAACCAAAAGAAAGAATGGTACTATTCGCTAATATACCAATAGCCGATCCATATTTATTGATGAAGAAAACCCAATTTTCTTGAACATTATACTGAGATAGAATAATTAAAATACTGAATACGGATTGGGCCATAAAAGCTGCAAGAAAAAATAAAGAAAGGGCTTTTGCTTTTTTATAACTCTTAATAATAAAAATTAAAACCGTTATTGTAGAAAGTAGCCAAAGAATATTTGCAATGGTAAGCGTAAAATATCTTATCCATTCATTTGCTAATGCTATATTACTAATTAAAATTGTTCCAAATAATAACAGCAATAGTAATTGTAAAATTCGTGTTAAGCCATTGTATAAAGGCTTTTTTTCAATGGGGGTAAAATACCTTCTAGATAATTCTAAGATAAAAATAAAAGAACTGGTGCTAAATAATGGCCTTGCTTTACTAGCCATTTCTGGATAGTTTGGCCAAAAATATTGAAAGCCCAATCCCCAGTTTGCTATAAGCCATAACGCAGAAGAGCATACAAAAACAATATAATAAAAATGAATATTGTCTCTTAAAGAAGCCCATAAAAATAAATTCAACAAAACAAGGAAAAACATCCAACCAATAAAAATGCCGTAAGCCATTTTTTGATCGGAGAGGTATTGAGTCATTTCTTTTTCGGCTACTATCCTAATAGGTAGTTCAAGCGATTCTCCTTTTTTATCTACTTCAATTAATAATCCACTGGTTAAACTAGGAATTTGAAACCAAAAGTCTGGATCAACTATTGTTCTTTGCTTAAACTTAAAATAATCGCCTGATTCATACACCAAATTTGGTTGATTATTATTAATTGAATAAATTCTTATTTTATTAATATGCGGATTAGCAACCTGTAAATAATTTCCTGAATGCTGAGTAGTTTTTACATAAATCCACCACTTGTACTGAGAAAACCCGGGATTAAAAAAACCGTTAATGATACTATCCTTTTGAGTCAACAACAATTCAACCGCTTTAGCGGGTGATATTTTTTGCGTATCAGCATACACATAAATGACTGGCTCTTGATAATTGTTTTTGGTTTGGGTAACTGTAAAAATTGAATAAACCAAGCCAGCAAATAGCAATAAGCTAATGATAATAGCAAGCAGTTTATTGAAGCTTATTTTGAAAACACTGGCGGAAAGATAGTTTCCCATTCGGTTGCTTTTTGATAATATTTTGCTACTAACAATATTGCTGCTTCTTGGTATAAGTTGCCTATAAAGCTGATACTAGTTGGTAATCCTGATCTTTTATCAAACCCTGTTGGCGTACAAACTACAGGCTGACCGGTTAAATTAGTTATGGCTGACTGGTTTCCACTTCCCCTTGTTGGACAAATGATTACATCAACATTACTTAATGCAGCATTAACTTTTTGTTGCAGTTGGTAGCGCATACGATTGGCGTTTACATATTCTACTGCTGGAACCAATCTAGACACCCTAAAACTATTTGGCCAATCATAGGGTCCTTGTCTGGTTAATTCATCATCAATATTTAATCTAGTTAATCCATCAAATGCAGCTGCAGACTCTGCACTAATAATAACATCCATAATATTTGCTTTATACACTGCAGTGTCGGGAAATTCAATTGGAATTAACGCTATGCCCATTTTTTTAAATGATTCTAATACCTTCCACTCATTTCTAGAACTGTCTTTAATAAGGTCAAAATAGTTTTTTGCATAACCTATTTTTAATTTTTTGATGTCCCCTTCTGGTTGATAGTTAAATGGAATACTTACCGCAGATTGGTCTAAACCATCTGTTCCATGAATATAGCTAAATACAATTGCAGCATCTTCTGCAGATCTGCAGATAGGGCCAATCTTATCTAAACTCCAACTTAATGCCATTGCACCTGTTCTGCTAATTCTACCAAATGTTGGTCTTAATCCGGTTGCTCCACAAGTAGATGATGGAGATATTATAGATCCCCAGGTTTCTGTTCCAATTGCAAACGGAACCAAACCGGCTACAGTTGCAGAAGCAGAACCTGCGGAAGAGCCAGAAGAGCCTGTTCTTAAATTCCATGGATTCTTTGTTCTTCCTCCATACCAATAATCACCCATTGCTAATGCACCCAAGGTAAATTTTGCTACCAACACAGCGCCTGCTTCTTTTAATCGATTGTACACATATGCATCTTCATCAATCATTTGATTTTTATACGGTTCAGCACCCCAGGTTGTTTTGGTTCCTTTTACAGAAAATAAATCCTTTAACCCATAAGGAATACCATGCAATGGCCCTCGATATTTTCCTGAAGCAATTTCATCATCTGCCGCCTTAGCTTGTTCAAAGGCAATTGATTCTGTAATTGATATAACACATTGAAGCGTATCTGCATATTGTTTAATTCTATCTATAAAAAATTGAGTGAGTGCAACCGAACTAATTTGTTTGGTTTTTATTAATACCGACAAGTCTG
>JBKBWE010000168.1:0-6331 GCA_046289145.1 Sediminibacterium sp. | reverse complement strand
CATGGATAATACCGCATCCATAATTTCAGGACCTATTCCATCACCTTTAGCAACAGCAATTTTTGTCATAAACGTCTTTTTTTGTGGTGCAAAAGTACAGCCGATTCAACTATTTTAAGCAATTATTCACATGATTATTTGGTGAAATACCCCTTATAGAATGTTAATTTACCTACATTTACAATGACCAATCAGTTTAAACATGGTTTCAAAAATTTCAGCAGGAATCGAAATCACTGTAGAAGTATTCTATCAGGCCGATTACAGCAACCCGCTGAAGGGAGAATTCATGTTTGCCTACCGTATTACTATAGAGAACCACAATAAGTTTGCTGTTCAACTTTTGAGAAGACATTGGTTTATTTTTGATAGCAATGCAGAACACAGAGAAGTTGAAGGGGAGGGAGTTGTAGGAGTTCAACCAGTCCTTGCACCAGGCGAACAATACACTTATGTAAGTGGCTGTAATTTAAAAACAGAAATGGGCAAAATGCAAGGAACTTATACCATGCAAAATCAACATTCTAAACAAAGTTTTACAGTACCTATTCCTTCATTTGATTTGGTTGCTCCTTCAAAAATGAATTAACTAGGCTTATATTTTGCTTCTTCAAATAATTGTACTGGATCTTTTTTCATTAGTGCATCAAAAGTTGATTGCTTGTTTTTATTCATCCACTTTTTTACAATTTGCCAACCTAAAAATTGGCCAATATTACCAGGGGACTCTTTCCCAAAAGCTTGAGTAAAAGGTCCATCGGTTATATATTCTCTAACCAATAATGGATCCGATTTATACAAAAGATCGTTTTGAATGAAAAAGCTCCAAATATTTTTTTCGTTGTTTAAGCAGGCCTCAAGTTGTTTAGAAGAATATCCAGTGATTAAAGTATCGGAAAGCTGAGGGAGTAAACGATCTACCACATACATTCGTTTCCCTAATTCAACCATCTGTGCAATTAGCGGTTTGCCAGACATTTGTTCTGGATACATATCGAGCACTATATTATTCATTGCACTTACTGGAATATATGCAGGTTCAAATTTTCTAGAAATAAAAGCCGGATATAAAGCTTGTCCTTCTTCACTTGTGTATAGTGGGTGTTCTTTGCCCATAAACAGCTGCAATCCAATAGCAATAGCATCCTCCGTAAGAATAGAGCCAAAACTATTAATTGGACCAATAAAACTTATCAGTTTCAACGGCAACCGATAAGTAGGAAAATAATGTTTTACATATTTCAATCCCTGTTCTATTTTTTGGATTTGTTTTTCTTGTTCTTTAAAAATAGTAGTTGATTGCTTATAAAGTGGTAGATAGGCACGGTAAAAACTTTTTAAATCGGCCGTTTCTGTTTGTGGCATCAAAGCCAATATATTTGATAAAAAAACAGTTGTAAAGCCAGCATACTTTTTATCTAGCGCAGAAATAGATCTTTCTAATTGATTGGTATCAATTGCAAAAAAATCTTGTTCAAAATGCTGTTGAGTTAATTGTAATTTAATTTGAGAAACATCGGGCTCGTTGTCATTTGTATTACAAGCGCCCAAGCTCAAAAGCAAAAACAAAGCAATAATCCTTGAATTCATAGGCGAATTAACGGAAAGGATTGCAATCATGTTGTTAAATTGATGAAATTTGTTGCATGAAAATATTCATAGCCCAACAAAACTATCATATTGGCAATTTTGAGCTTAATACCCAAAAAATAATTGAAGCCATTGAAACTGCTAAAGCAGCCGGTGGAGATTTGATTCTTTTTAGCGAAATGACAGTGTCTGGATATCCTGCCAGAGATTTTGTTGAATTTGAAGACTTTATTGAAAAATGTACCAACTCAGTAAATTTAATAAAGGAGCACGCTGATACCATTGGTGTTTTGATAGGTAGCCCTGTAAAAAATAAACACTTAAAAGGGAAAGACCTTTTTAATGCAGCTTATTTTTTATACGAGAAGGAAGTGAAGTCAATTGTGCACAAAACATTATTACCCACTTATGATGTATTTGATGAGTATCGATACTTTGAACCAGCATACGAATGGAATATAGTAGAATTTAAAGGAAAGAAACTGGCGGTCACTATTTGTGAAGACATATGGAATTTAGGAGACAACCCGCTTTATCGCATTTGTCCAATGGATGAATTAATGAAATTTAATCCAGACATCATGCTTAACCTAAGCGCTTCGCCCTTTGATTATACCCATGATGAAGATAGAAAAGCAGTCATTAAATCGAATGTATTAAAGTACAAGATTCCATTGTTTTATTGCAATGCTGTTGGAAGTCAAACAGAAATTGTTTTTGATGGAGCGTCCTTGGTTTTTGACAAGCATGCCAATTTAATGAAAGCATTTCCTATGTTTGAAGAAGCATTGGATTGGGTTGAATTAAATGAAGATGGATTAATCAATGGACCCATTTTAGAGCCCGCCAATAGAATACCAGAAAAAGAATTAAACCCAGCAACTCTTGAACCTGCATTAAATATTGAACAAGTATACCAAGCATTGGTATCAGGCATTAAAGATTATTTTGGTAAAATGGGTTTTACCAAAGCCATTCTTGGCTCTTCAGGAGGGATTGATTCAGCTGTAACATTGGCCATTGCTTGTGAAGCATTGGGTGCAGAGAATGTAAGAGCCATTTTAATGCCTTCGCCATACTCTACCGATCATTCTGTAAATGATGCAGTAGCATTAAGCAAAAACTTAAATAATCCTTTTGATATAATTAGAATAGATAAAGTTTACAATAGCTTTTTAGATACCCTAAATCCTTTATTTAATGGGCTGCCTTTTTCTTTAGCAGAAGAGAATATTCAAAGTAGAAGCCGTGGAAATATATTAATGGCCATTGCCAATAAGTTTGGGTACGTATTATTAAATACTTCCAATAAAAGCGAACTGGCTACTGGATATGGAACCCTTTATGGCGATATGGCTGGAGGGCTAGGGGTTTTGGGGGATTGTTATAAACTTCAAGTATATGAACTTGCTAGATACATCAACAGAACATCAGAAATAATTCCACACCATATTATTAGCAAGCCTCCAAGTGCAGAATTAAGGCCCAATCAAAAAGACAGTGATAGCTTACCCGACTATGCGGTTTTAGATAAATTATTGTTTCAATATATTGAGAAAAGGCAAAGCCCAGCAAATATTAAAGAGCAAGGCTTTGATGCTGTATTAGTAGATCGTACCATCAAAATGGTCAACAACAACGAATACAAGCGCAATCAATTTTGTCCGATTATTCGTATTTCACCCAAAGCATTTGGGGTAGGTAGAAGAATGCCAATTGTAGGTAAATATTTAAGCTAATTGTTTTTACTTAATACTAATATAGGAACATGGCTATGAAAAGCAAGCTTCTTTGTATGACTTGAAGAAAATAATTGTGAGAAAAAATTGTGCTCTTTAGGCACAGTTATTACTAAGTCAATTTTTTGTTCATCAACAAAATGATTCACTCCTTCAATAAAGTTTTCATCGTGAGAGAAATGATAGCTGGGATTCAATTTTTCTAAAACAGTATGAACTGCAAAACTTTCGCCCATCACTGTTCCCGGAAATGTTTGTTCAAATTCATCAGGAGCCGTTTCAATATTAAATATTAGTAAAGAAGCTCCAGTTAATGCTTGAAAATTGCCTATTTGCTTAACGGGTATATATTTTTCTGCATCATTAAAATCACAAGCAAACATCAGTTGTTGAATTGGCTTAAAACCAGCATTAGCTGGTACAATAATTAAAGGAATATGACTGTGCTCTGCAATATGAACGGTATTGCTTCCAATTAAAGTTTCTTCTAAAGCACCACCACCAGTTATACCCATTACAACCAATTCTATAGGGTTATTCTCCCCAAAATCTTCTAAGGCTGATAGTATAGAACCATACACTGCGTGTATATCAAATACAAGACCCGTGTTGGAATACTTTAATAATAAGTCTGCCCTAAATTGATACAATCTTTTTTCGGCAGATTCTCTAAAACCATCAATTTCAGGAATCTGAATTCCTGGCATCATTGGATCAATCGCTACTGGTATTTCGTAAGCATGCAATAAAACAATTCGCTCTGCTTTTACTTGTTGCGCAAAATGAACAGCGTAATCTGCAGCATTACTAGCGGTAGTTGAAAAATCGGTAGGTACAATGATGGTTTTCATAACCCTAAAGTTACAAGTTTTCTATAATCCCTGCAATTCCTTGCCCCCCACCTACACAGGCAGTTACCATTCCGTATTTTTTATTCAAGCGCTTCATATCGTTCAGTAGTTGCACTGTTAATTTACAACCTGTACATCCCAATGGATGGCCTAAAGCAATAGCTCCACCATTAATATTTACTTTGGAGGTGTCTAGCCCTAATTCTCTAATTACCGCCAATGATTGAGAAGCAAAAGCCTCATTTAGTTCAAATAAATCAATATCGCCTAAATTCATTCCTGCCTGCTTTAATACTTTAGGTATTGCAGCAACAGGACCAATGCCCATGATTCTTGGATGAACTCCTGCAGATGCGCAATTCACCAATCTTCCTATAGGAGTTAACCCCAAAGACAACATCATTCGTTCACTCATCACCAAAGCGAAAGCAGCACCATCACTAGTTTGTGAAGAATTACCGGCAGTTACAGATCCTCCAATTGCAAATGCAGCTTTTAATTTAGACAACCCTTCTACGGTTGTATCAGCCCTTAATCCTTCATCGGTATCCACCGTATAGGATCTTACTGCTTTCTTCCCTTTTTCATTTACATAAGTTTCCTCTACAGATATAGGTAAAATACCCGACTTGAAATATCCATTTTCAATAGCAGTATTTGCTTTCATATGAGATGCGTAAGCAAATGCATCCTGGTCTTCTCTTGAAATATTGAACTCTTTGGCAACTGCTTCTGCCGTTAAACCCATACTCAAATAATAATCTGGTTCTTCTTTTGCTATTGCATAAGACGGAACAGTTTTCCATCCTGCTGTGGGTACCAAACTCATGCTTTCTGTACCACCTGCAATAATACATTCTGCCATCCCCGATCTAATTTTAGCGGTTGCAGTTGCAATGCTCTCCAATCCACTAGCACAATACCTGTTAATAGTAATCCCCGCTACTTCAATTCCTAATGCTTTCGCTGCAATGATTCTACCAAACTGTAATCCTTGTTCCGCTTCAGGTACCGCATTTCCGACAATTACATCGTCTACTAATTTCGAGTCTAGCTGAGGTACGGATGCCATTAGTCCTTTGATAACTTCAACAGCCAAATCATCGGGTCTAAAAAATCGGAATCCACCTTTTTTACTTTTAGTAACTGCGGTTCTAAATCCCGCTACTATATAGGCTTCTTGCATAAACTTGATTTAATCATTCAAATGTAGGAAAAATGATTAAAAGTTGTTTATGCAACTAAATTTTAAATGGGGCTTTCGGGGTATTTTCGCAAAAAATAACACATTGTATACTTTACTCAGAAACATACTCTTTAAAGCTCCGCCTGAAAAAGTGCATTATTTTTCAATGAATTGCCTTAAAATGGCTACCACTTTGGGGATTGGTGAAACGATTATAAAAAATCTATTTCAATATAAATCCACTTCTTTAGCCAAAGATGTGATGGGGCTTCACTTTCCAAACCCAGTAGGATTAGGTGCAGGTTTCGATAAAAATGCAGCTTATTTACATGAATTAGAAGCACTTGGTTTTGGATTTGTTGAAATAGGAACAGTAACGCCAAAAGGTCAACCTGGTAACGATTTGCCTAGACTATTCAGGCTGCCTGCAGATAAAGCTTTGATTAATAGAATGGGCTTTAATAATGAAGGAGTAGCTGCTGTAAAAGAAAGATTAATTAATTGGAATAGTAGGGGGAATTCTGTGGGCGATTTAATCATCGGGGGTAATATTGGTAAAAATAAAATAACGCCCAACGAAGATGCTTGGAAAGATTATAGCATTTGTTTCAATGAATTGCATGATCAGGTAGACTATTTTGTGGTTAATGTAAGTTCACCCAATACGCCTGGGCTTAGGGCTTTGCAAGAAAAAGATGCGCTTACAAAAATCTTTAGCGAATTACAACATCATAATGCTGGGAAGAAAAAACCTAAACCACTATTATTGAAAATTGCTCCTGATCTTACCAAAGAACAATTAGATGATATTGTTGACCTCTCTTTATCGATGAACCTAAGTGGTTTAGTTGCAACCAATACCACGCTAGATCGATCCAATTTAAGTGCCACTTCTACTTTACTAAGCGATTATATTGGCATGGTTGGTTTTATCGGCAAACAAGTTCTAAAAAGATCAACCGAAA
>JBKBWE010000167.1:3881-6387 GCA_046289145.1 Sediminibacterium sp. | reverse complement strand
GATACTGGTTTACTCTTTTGAGAAAAAAGGCGTTTTGTTAGATATTAATGATGAAGATTCAGTTATTCGGGTAATTCATCCTAATTATTATCAAACGCTTAAAGCGAATCAACAAATATTTGCTGGAATGATTCCTAAATTAGACAATGCATTTGTTGCTATTGAACAGGGTGTTTCTAAAGTAATTATTGGAAACGCAGCAGATTTAGATGAATTAATAATTGGTAAAGCAGGTACAACCATTCAACATGGATGAAATAAAACTATTGTATAAAGAAGCAGTTGACTTATTAAAACAACTGATTACTATTCCCTCTTTTAGTAAAGAAGAAGATCAAACAGCTGATTGTATTGCCCATTTTTTCGATAAAAAACAAATCCCATATAATAGAGTAGAAAATAATATTTGGGCTACTAATCTTTATTTTGATATTAATAAGCCTACTATTTTATTGAATTCGCACCATGATACGGTTAAGCCGAATTCTGGTTATCAGTTGAATCCGTTTGATCCCATTGTTACCAATGAAAAATTATACGGTTTAGGAAGTAATGATGCGGGTGGTTGCTTGGTTTCCTTATTGGCTTGCTTTGTTTATTATTATAACAAACCTGATTTGAGCTATAATTTGATTATAGCCACTACTGCGGAAGAAGAAATATCAGGTAAAAATGGTGTTGAGGCCTTAATCCCCCAATTACCTACTATTGATTTTGCTATTGTAGGAGAACCAACATTATTAAACTTAGCCATTGCCGAAAGAGGGCTAATGGTCATAGATGCAAAAGCAACAGGGACTGCAGGTCATGCTGCTAGAAATGAAGGTGAGAATGCGCTGTACAAAGCGGTAAAAGATATTGAATGGATTCAGCAATTTCAATTTGAAAAAGTAAGTGACTTATTAGGGCCAGTTAAAATGACGGTTACTTCTTTGAATACAGAGAATAAGCAACACAATATGGTGCCTGATTCTGCAGAATACCTGATAGATATTCGAGTGAATGAACTGTACCAGTTTGAAGAAATATTAGATACCTTAAAAGCTAATTTGAAATCGAATATTTCACCTAGAAGTACTCGAATTAAATCTACATTAATCAATCCCAATCATCCAATTGTAAAAGCTGGTGAATCATTAGGGAGTGTATGTTATGGAAGTCCAACAACCAGTGACAAAGCTTTAATGCCTTTCCCAGCCCTAAAAGTAGGACCTGGGGATAGTGCAAGAAGTCATACAGCAGATGAGTTTATTTATTTATTGGAAATTGAAAAAGGAATTGAATTTTATATCAACTTATTAAAAGGGGTATTATGAAACTTTGGAGTAAGAGCAATACCAATACCACACAAGCAGTAGAAAAATTTACTGTTGGAAAAGACAAAGACTTTGATACACTATTAGCTCCTTACGATGTATTAGGCTCTATTGCACATGTTAAGATGTTGGCTAGTATTGGTTTATTAACCAATCAAGAAATGCTTGCTCTAGTTAAAGAGTTGCAAACCATTTATCAATTGGTGATTCAACCAGGTTTTACTATTCCTGAAGGAGTAGAAGATATTCATTCCTATGTTGAATTGATGCTAACTCAAAAGCTGGGTGATATGGGTAAAAAAATCCATAGTGCAAGAAGTAGGAATGACCAGGTTTTAGTAGACATCAAATTATACTTAAGGGCAGAAATTCAAATGATAGCTGAATCAACTTATGCTTTGTTTGAATTACTTCAACAAAAAAGCGAAGCATATAAAAACCATTTATTGCCTGGATATACCCATTTGCAATTAGCTATGCCTTCTTCTTTTGGGCTTTGGTTTGGGGCGTATGCAGAAAGTTTAGTAGACGATTTAACTATGCTTGAAGCGGCCTACACTGTAGTTAATAAAAATCCTTTAGGATCTGCTGCTGGTTATGGTTCTTCCTTCCCGATTAACCGAAAAATGACCACGGATTTGTTGGGCTTTGATCAGCTAAATTATAATGTAGTATATGCGCAAATGGGAAGGGGTAAAACAGAAAGAATCGTGGCAACTGCATTGGCTAATATTGCAGATACCTTAGCCAGAATAAGTATGGATGCTTGTTTGTATTTAAATCAAAATTTTGCGTTCATTAGTTTTCCAGCAGAATTAACAACTGGCTCAAGCATCATGCCGCATAAAAAAAATCCAGATGTTTTTGAATTGACCAGGTCATATTGTAATAGAATCAAAGCCTTACCGAATGAAATTAGTTTAATGACCACCAACCTTCCATCAGGATACCAACGAGACTTGCAATTATTAAAAGAACATTTATTCCCTGCCTTTTCTGAATTGAATAACTGTATTGCAATGATGCAATTGATGTTTAGTCAAATTCAGGTTTCACCGAATATTGCCGATGATCCCAAATTTCAATACATGTTTAGTGTGGAAGAAGTCAATAAATTGGTTTTACAGGGGATTCCTTTTAGAGACGCTTATCAACAGGTAGGGGCGGCTATTGAAGCAGGTCATTTTCAA
>JBKBWE010000167.1:557-3871 GCA_046289145.1 Sediminibacterium sp. | reverse complement strand
TTGGAAATGCCATTGAAAATGGGCAGTTTAATTATTCAACTTTGGTAAATCATACGCATGAAGGAAGCATGGGTAATTTATGTAATGCTGAAATTAAAGCAATGATGGATCAATTAATGAACCGTTTTCAATTTAGCAAATCAACAACAGCCTTTCAATTACTTTTGACTTAATTTGCAACTACTTTATAAAATATACAATGAAAAAAATACTTAGTTTATTCGTTTTAGGTGCATTTGTATCATTTACGCATGCACAAACCAAGCCATCTGCAAAGTCGCCAGCTAAGACAACTGGAAATGTGAAAACAACAATAAAGCCTGCTGCTATTTTTAAGTCTTCTGCCGACAGTGCTAGTTATGCATTGGGTATTAGAATAGCTCAAAACTTAAAATCTCAAGGATTAGATCCTTTGGTTGCTGCAATGTTTCAAAAAGGAATAACAGATGGTTTTGCCGGTAAAAAATCGGTCATTGCCGATGAGTTATTAGACTTGTGCATTGGAAATTATCAACAAAAATTAAGTGCAGAGAAATCATCAGTGGCAAGAGAGGCTGGAAAGGCTTTCCAAGCAAAAATGGCGAAGAAACCAGGGGTTGTAACTTTGCCTAGTGGATTACAGTATGAAATTATCAAAAATGGTACTGATACGGTTAAACCAAAATTGACTAATAAAGTTAAATGCCATTATCATGGTACCGTAATTAGTGGTGAAATATTTGACAGCTCTGTTGAAAGAGGTGAGCCAGTTACCTTCCCTTTAGGTAATGTGATTTTGGGTTGGCAAGAGGGATTGCAGTTAATGACTGTTGGTAGCAAGTGGAAGTTTTATGTACCTGCTGATTTGGCTTATGGTGATCAACAAAAAGGCGATAAAATTGCACCCGGTTCCCTACTTATTTTTGAAGTAGAGTTATTAGGGGTTGAATAAGCCATTCGGCCGAACTTTAGTACATTTGCCATTCTAATGAATGGAATATGAACGAAAAATTTGTTGCAAGAATTGCCAGTGAATTGGTTGAAATTGAATCTGCTGGATTATTCAAAAAAGAAAGGGTTATCACCAGTGAGCAAGGCCCTGAAATTGTAGTGAATGGTAAAAAAGTATTAAACTTTTGTGCCAATAACTATTTGGGACTTTCTTCTCATCCTGATGTTATTAAAGCAGCGCATAAAGCTATAGATACCCATGGGTATGGTATGAGCAGTGTTCGATTCATTTGTGGCACCCAAGACATTCATAAAGAATTAGAAAAAAAGCTGGCTGATTTTCTGGGAACAGAAGACACTATTTTATACGCGGCTGCATTTGATGCCAATGGGGGTGTATTCGAACCATTATTTGGAGAAGAAGATGCCATTATCAGTGATGCTTTGAATCATGCATCTATAATTGATGGGGTTCGCTTATGTAAAGCGCAACGTTTCCGTTACGAACACAATAATATAGCAGACCTTGAAGCAAAGCTGAAAGTGTCGGCCAATTGTAGAAGCAGAATTATTGTTACGGATGGTTCGTTTAGCATGGATGGAACCATTGCTCAATTAGATAAAATTTGCGATTTAGCCGATCAATACGATGCCATTGTAATGATTGACGAATGTCACTCTTCTGGCTTTTTAGGAAAAACGGGAAGAGGTACCCATGAATACCGTGGAGTGATGGGAAGAGTAGATATCATCACCGGTACTTTAGGAAAAGCTTTAGGTGGCGCTAGCGGTGGATTTACTTCTGGTAGAAAAGAGATTATTGAAATGTTGCGCCAGAGAAGCCGCCCTTATCTTTTCTCTAATACCGTTGCTCCTAGTATTGTTGGTGCTTCCATTGCAGTATTAGATATGCTTACTTCTGCTACTACCTTAAGAGACAAACTTGAATACAATACCAATTATTTTAGAACAAAAATGACCGAAGCTGGTTTTGATATCAAACCAGGTGATCATCCGATTGTTCCCATCATGTTATATGATGCAGTGATTGCACAAAATTTTGCAGCTAAGTTATTGGATGAAGGTGTTTACGTAATTGGTTTCTTTTATCCAGTAGTTGCAAAAGGGTTGGCAAGAATAAGGGTACAGTTAAGTGCTGCTCATGAACAGGATCATTTAGATAAAGCCATTGCCGCGTTTACTAAAGTGGGTAAGGAATTGGGGGTGATTAAATAGAATCATTGTGTTATAAGTTACAGTTTACTTGAGAAGTTTCTCGTAAGGATTTATTGCCTGCTTCTTCAGAAAGAAGCTCAAAGCCAAATTTTCCTGTCCAGGTATTGTATCTTATTGTATAAAAATAAGTTTTTCCTGGCTCTACGGAAATGAAAAATTCTCCTGCATTTTTCTCGAGTACTTTTTCGAACTTATTATTTTTCATAACGCCTCTGATTCGAATTTTATGTTCTCCTTTACTCAATTGTTGGATAGTGTGATTCCCGTTATTTAGTTTACAAACAAGTATATCTTTAATATAAATTCCAAAAGGAGTGGCAAATCCTCCAATACCTGTTTGCCTGAATACATAGATTTTTGCTGGTTTATTTCTTTCTGATTCCTCTATTGCTAATTGCTTGTCTTTTTGCTTTTTTAGATAAGCATTGTATTCTTCTTCGTTACTGCCATATTTTTCCGTAATAGCTGTATAAATTTTATAGACATCACGATATTTGTCTTCAAGGGATTCTACCTCTTCATAATCTTTTAAAAAATTTAGGCAGTTTGTCAAAAGTTTATTTAACGAAGACCATTCTACATCTTTTTGTAGCTGTTTATCTAAAATAAGTATGCGCAAGTGTAAGATAGGAGGGTTGGTTTTGCCAAATAACTTCTCCGCTTCATCTAGTTTTTGAGTTGCTTTTATATAATCTTGGTTATTATAGGCAATTTCTGCGTCTTCAAACTTTAGTTTTGCTAAAGCAGTTTGTGCGTTGGGAGAAAGATGCATCAAAAAAAATAGCAGAAACGAGAAAATATATTTTTTCTTCATAATAATTTTATTCTAAGTCTTTATCTCTGAATTCGGGATTAATTTTAATGGAAATAATTTTAGTATTATATGAATGTGTTTCTGTTTTAAGCTTTAAAGCATCTTGTGTTGCACCACTATTATTTGGTGAAACTGAAAGCGATCTTACCCCAGGTCCTTGTTTATTCAATAACTTAATTCTATTTGACATTTCAAATATTTGCTTATCTGATTGGTTTATTGCAGATGAATGTGTAAATTTTACTTGTATTAAATCCGGGAATTTAATACCATCAAATTCTTTATATGATTTGATCTGATAATCACTTTCTTCAAATATTGTTTTTGAAAAAAA
>JBKBWE010000167.1:0-547 GCA_046289145.1 Sediminibacterium sp. | reverse complement strand
TTTCAGCAACTTTTAATCCTGTACTTACATCAAAAATCATTTTTGTGATTGCTGATTCACTTTTTTTTTGTTAGCAAGTAAAATTTATTTCCTTGTTCTATATTCTCTTCAAAATAAACTGAATCTTTTTCTGATAACGGTATTAATTCTGGGAATATATTTAATCTTTCATTCCATTTCTTCATTAGTATTTCGTCTGTTGACATTTTTCCTCTTCCTACCTCCCAAATTACTTTTCCAGGAGTTGCTATATAAATCGTAGTTGGAAATCCTTGCCCCTTTATCTCGTAATAGACACGTTCTTTATCTTTCACTCTTAAAGTATGTCTCGCTGTATTTAATTTAATTTTTTGTCCATTTATATCTAAATAGCCAATCGGATCTTCTTGTACTATTTTTTCTATAGATTTAACATTGTATAATCTGTTTTTCCCTCCTATTGCATTTATGTATCTTTCAATAACTTCTATATATTTTTCCCTTCCATCTTGATAGGCTTTATTCTTTTTCTCCTTAAAACTTTTTGCTTCTTCAAGGTTTGAAGGAA
>JBKBWE010000166.1:0-6409 GCA_046289145.1 Sediminibacterium sp. | reverse complement strand
AGAAGGAACGGTGGTAGAATCAGGTACCATTTATGCAGGCGTTCCTGCTAAAAAAGTAAAAGACTTATCACCCGATATGGTGCATACCGAGATTGATCGCATTGCCAATAACTATGTGCAATACGCTTCTTGGTTTAAGGATTATAACCACAATAATTTCTTGAAGCAATAATTAGTACTTTTTGTCTTCCATCGTATCTAAGATGGTTAAATAACTCACATATCGATCTTCAGAAACCGAACCGATACCTACTTGTTTTTTAACTGCACAACCAGGTTCATTAATATGCATGCAATTGTTAAACTGACAATCATTCAATAAGGCGCGCATTTCCGGAAAATAATGAGAGAGTTCTAATTTGCTAACGTCTACAATCCCTAACTCCCTTACTCCAGGTGTATCTATTATATGGGTTTGTTCATCAATATCGAACATTTCTGCAAAGGTAGTCGTGTGTAATCCCTTCCCACTCCAATCACTCACTTCCTGTGTTCTCAAATTAAACTGCGGAAATAAATGATTAATAAAAGTGGATTTCCCTACACCGCTATGCCCACTTAATAAAGTAATCTTATTGGTCAACAAGGCTTTTACTTCTTCAAGTCCTTGATTGTTCTCGATACTTGTTAGCAATACTTGGTAACCTGCATTGGTATAAATGTCTTTCAGCTCTTGAAACTTATCCATTTCTTTGGATCTGTACAAGTCTGCTTTATTAAATACAATAATGGCAGGTATATGATAAGCTTCGCAGGAAATTAAAAATCGATCGATAAACCCTTGCGAAGTTTTAGGATCACGCAGGGTAGCAAATAATAAACTCTGGTCTAAATTGGAAGCAATAATATGGTGCATTCGTTTATTATGTGGAGACACTCTAGCCACATAATTGCGCCGATTATGAATTTGGTGAATAATGGCCGATTCTTCTTGTACATCTTCTATCTCCATTTCCACTTCATCTCCTACTGCAATTGGATTGGTGGAAGTATGGCCATCTATTTTGAATATCCCTTTTGCACGTGCATTATAGAATTGTCCATTGGCTGCTTTAGCAACATACCAGCTACCGGTTGATTTGTATATTTTGGCCTTCACAGATACGAAGATACTAGCAGCAAGCACAATTTTTGCGAAATATTAACCCAAATAAAGACCTTGAGTGCTTAACAGAACCCATTCAAGGGATTAAAATGAATATCTTTGGCCCATGGCAAAATTTGCGCACGATGATGTAGTGCCTTTTAAAGAGAGTGAGCTGGCAAAGAAAGACCAGGTAGCCGATATGTTCAATAATATTGCCTATCGCTACGATTTCTTAAACCGTTTTTTGAGTGTGGGGATTGATGTAGGCTGGCGTAAAACAGCTATTAAAGAACTCAAAAGCATTGCTCCAAAAAAGATATTAGATGTTGCTACTGGCACAGCTTATGTGGCACTATTAACCGAGCAACTATTAAAACCAAGTGAGATTGTAGGGATTGATATTTCAGATGGCATGCTCAGTTTTGGCAGAGAAAAAATTAAAGCAAAAGGCTTAGAAAATACCATCACGCTTTTAAACGGAGACAGTGAAAATATTCGTTTTAACAATGATTATTTTGATGCCATCACCGTTGCATTTGGGGTGAGAAATTTTCAAGACCTGAGTAAAGGGTTAAAAGAAATGCATCGGGTTTTAAAACCAGGTGGCAAAGTGGTTATCTTGGAATTTTCAAAACCCAGCTCTGTTGGCTTTAAACAATTGTACCAGTTTTACATGAACTATATCACTCCTTCTATTGGTAAACTTTTTTCTAAAAACAAAGACGCATACCAATACCTGAACGACAGTGTTCAGGCATTTCCGGAAGGAGCTCAATTTTTAAATATACTGAATGACGCAGGCTTTACCCAAACCTATTTGAAGAAACTAAGTTTCGGAATATGCACTATTTATTGCGGAAGCAAATAGTCCTGCTCGTGATAGGCCTACTGGGTCTTTTACAGTATAGCTATGCTCAAAAACAACTCTACCGGATGAACCGGGAAGATCAACTGTATTATTTTGGTATAACACTGGGATACAACAGTTCGTATTTGCAGGTAAACAAATCCAATTTGTTTACGCAATCGGATAGTATTTTACTGGCCGAACCTGGCTCTAGTGGTGGAATCACCATGGGCTTGATGGCCACCGGAAGATTGGGTGAACATTTTCAGGTAAGAGCAAACCCACAATTAGTTATTGGAGGTGCAAGAAGTATTTCTTATCAATTAGGAAGTACCCGATCAGGGGAAGGCAATGCACAAATTCAACGACTGCCTTCTACTTTGGTGAGCTTTCCCTTTCAATTAAAATTCAACTCCGATAGAATTGGCAATTTTAGAACTTATATAATGGGGGGTATCAAATATGATATAGACCTCTCTTCTAATTCCACTGCAAGAAATGCAGACGATATCATTAAACTAAAAAGAAACGATTTTGGGGTTGAAGCGGGAATAGGATTTAATTTTTATTTGCCTTTTGTTACGCTCTCGCCTGAGATCAAAATAAGCTATGGCTTATCCAATCTACATCAAACAGATGCAGCACTTAAATATTCCAATGTTTTAGACAAAATACAGTCGAGAATGATTGTGTTTTCTTTACACATTGAAGATTAAGGTTATATGCTGCAGATTAAATAAATTGCAGCATGCAACATACCATAATCAAGAATGCGAGCATTATTAATGAGGGAATACATATTCAAGGTGACTTACTTATTAGCAATGATAGAATAGAAAAAATTGGTGGTAGTATCGATATTAAAGCAAGGGCTACCGAAATAGATGGAACAGGTTTACATGTATTACCTGGAGTGATAGACGACCAAGTGCATTTTAGAGAGCCCGGTCTTACGCATAAAGCCAATATATATACTGAAGCAAAAGCTGCAGTGGCTGGCGGTACTACTTCCTTTATGGAAATGCCCAATACATCACCTGCCGCGATTACCGTTGATTTATTAGAACAGAAATACAGCAGGGCTGCTGAATGTTCATTGGCCAACTATTCATTTTTCATGGGGACTTCTAATGATAATTTAGAAGAAATTTTAAAAATCAATAAAAAGAAGAACCAGGTTTGTGGAGTAAAAATTTTCATGGGTTCGTCTACTGGAAATTTATTGGTGAATAATACTTTGCAACTAGAGAAAGTATTTGCGGGATCAGAATTATTGATTGCCACCCATTGCGAAGAAGAAACCATTTTTACTGAAAACTTAAGAGCCATAAAGGCAACTGGTAAAAAATTAACAGCAGCTGATCATCCTATTATTCGCAATGATGAAGTTTGTTTTGAATCTTCATTCAAAGCCATTCAATTTGCAAAAAGAAACAATAGTCGCCTGCATATTTTGCATATTAGTACCGAGCGAGAATTGCAATTGTTTACCAATATGATTCCTTTGAAAGACAAAAGAATCACAGCAGAAGTTTGTGTGCACCATTTACATTTTACTTCAGATGATTATGATCGTTTAGGTAATCAAATCAAATGCAACCCTGCCATTAAAGCGCCATCTAATAAAGAAGCATTATGGAAGGCACTGTTAGACGACCGATTAGACATTATTGCCACCGATCATGCACCGCATACCTGGGAAGAAAAACAAGAAGATTACGAGCATGCACATGCAGGTTTACCCTTGGTGCAACATTCCTTACAATTGATGTTACACTATGTAAAAGAAGGCCGTATAAGTTTACCCAAAGTGGTAGAGAAAATGAGTCATGCAGTAGCAGATTGTTTTCAAATTCATGAAAGAGGCTATATTAGAGAAGGCTATATGGCCGATTTAGTAATGGTTAATCTAAACAAACCCAATACCATCAACAAAGAAAATATCTTGTATAAATGTGGCTGGAGCCCCATGGAAGGAATGACTATGCCAGCAAGCATAGAAAAAACTTTTGTAAATGGGCATATGGTTTATGGAAATGGAGTGTTTGATGAATCTAAGTGGGGAGCAAGAATGGAATTCAGAAGGGATTAAACCAGCTATAACTGCCAGCAGCCTATGCAAGTTGATAAAGTTACTTTACACGATCTGTCTGTATTTCATTCAGAGGAATATCAATCGGTTTTTCATCATGTTAATTTAACCTTGACCAATGGTGGCCGAGAGCACTTGCGTTATTTATTGGCCCATCCACTAGACAGCATAAAAGCCATTGAGCAAACTCAAGTGACTATTCAACAGTTGAGTAGTATCATGGACCAATACCCCATCAGCCCATCTAATGGAACGGTGTTGGTCATGGAAAAATTTTATGAGTCGCCCATCAATAATTATCCATCCGATATTGGCGTGGTAACTGCTTTGCTTTACAAATTATTAAATTTGGCAGATTATTCTTTGTCCAAATTTACCGTAGAACATGCGCTGGATTTTGTGCAAGGAATGGAAAAAATAGCCGAGTTAATTTCGCTTGAAAATGGTTCTACATGGCTTACACAAAAGGCAGAACGTATACGTCAGTTGCTCAATAGAGATATGGTACCTGAAATGTTACTGGCCAATAAAAAAAACCTATCCACTACCACTATTCTCAAATATGCTAAATTTCTAAGAGCACGATACCGCAGTGCTACAGAGGAACTGATAGAAATTCATAGTAAGTTAGATGCATACTTAAGTTTAGCTAAAGCTGCACAAAAATTCCAATTTACCTACCCCACCGTTGTTGAAACCAATGAGCCTTGTATTGAAGCAGAAGGCTTGTATCATTTTTTATTGGAAGTACCTGTTGCTTATGAGGTACAACTGAATCAGTCGGCTAATTTTATTTTCTTGACCGGGGCCAATATGGCCGGTAAAAGTACTTTTATTAAAGCAGCAGGATTGGCTGCATATATGGCCCATATTGGGATGGGTGTTCCTGCAAAAAAAATGAAATTAAGTAGGCTAGATGGTATACTCAGCAATATTCAGGTAAGTGATAATATTTTAAAAGGCGAGAGTTTCTTTTTTAATGAAGTACAAAGAATTAAAAAAACCATTGAAAGAATTAGTGATGGCAAAAAATGGTTGATCCTAATTGACGAATTATTTAAAGGAACCAACCAAGAAGATGCAGTAAAATGCAGCACTGTAGTAATCGAAGGATTAAGAAAATTGCCCAATGCATTATTTATCCTTTCCACCCATTTGTACGAAATAGGTCATAACCTTAAACACCACCCCAATATTCAGTTTCGTTATTTTGAAACGGCCGTGAACAATGATCAATTGGTGTTTAGCTATCAATTAAAAGAAGGCATTAGCAATGACCGTCTTGGTTTCCTTATTTTAAAAAGAGAAGGGGTGGTATCAATGTTAGAAAATTTATAGTACCTTGACTATAAATTAATACAACATGAAATTCCTTGTAAGATTTGTAGGCATTTCAATGATTATTGTTGCCCTATATAATTTATGGGTAGTAATTGATGTGCCTCCTACTTATAAAGTATTAGCCACCAGTGCTGTTGAAGCCAATAGCATTGTAAGCGCAGGTGTTGATTCTGGCAAAGGAAATTTATTGGGTATTCAACCCGCTTTACAACCCATACATTACGCTAATAAAGTAACGCTTAGAGATAATTTACGCAGCTATATGCAAGCTGCAAGAGCCAGGGGTTTAATTACCCCTAAAACCGTGGTGGTATTTCCAGAATATATAGGTAGTTGGTTGGTGGCAATGGAACAGAAAAGCAATGTGTACGAAAAAGCCAATTTAACTGATGCTATGACTGCCGTGATTACTGCCAATTTATTCAAGTTTTTGGTTGCTTATATGACTGTTCCAGATGGCGTTACCGAAAAAGATAAGTACGCGGCTTTTGCAATGAAAGCCAAACAAATTGCTGAAACCTATGATGAGATTTTTAGTGAGTTGGCTTCAGAATTTAAAGTAACTATTGTTGCTGGTTCAATTGTTTTACCCGAACCTTCCATTAATGAAATGGGTAAACTTAAAATTGAAAGAGGCAAATTATACAATACCAGTGTGGTATACAATCCTCAAGGAAAAATACAAGGTCCATTGGTAAAGAAAATATTCCCAATTGATGAAGAAGCAGGATTTACTGCTAGTGGAGATACTGCACAAGTACCCGTATTTAGTACGCCTTCAGGAAAGTTAGCGGTTTTAATTTGTGCTGATAGTTGGTATCCTGCTGCTTATGCCAAATTAGGAACCGATGTTAAAATGATTGCCGTTCCTTCTTTAGGTGCAGTTGATTCTGTTTGGAATGCTCCTTGGAATGGCTATAATGGATTTAAAGCGCCCAATGATGTAGACACTTCCGATTACAAAAAAATAACTGAAGGGGAGGCTTGGCAAAAATATTCCATGGGACCCAGATCGGTAAATGCAGGAATTGCTTACGGAATG